>DATCQF010000408.1:0-6432 GCA_036569735.1 Allostellaceae bacterium
GTGCTGACCGAGACCCGGGGGAAACTCGATTTCCCGGTCGAAGACCTCGGCGAGCAGGCGCTCAAGAACATCGCCCAACCGGTGCATGTCTTCCGCGTGCTGGCAGAGCAGAAGCCGATGCCCGAGCCCGCCGCCCTGCCGCTCCCCGACAAGCCGTCGATCGCGGTGCTGCCGTTCCAGAACATCAGCGGCGACCCGGAGCAGGAATATTTCGCCGACGGCATGGTCGAGGAGATCATCACCGCCCTCTCGCGCATTCGCTGGCTGTTCGTCATCGCCCGCAACTCGACCTTCACGTACAAGGGCCAGGCGGTCGACGTGAAGCAGGTCGGGCGCGAACTCGGCGTCCGGTATGTGCTCGAAGGCTCGGGGCGCAAGGGCGGCAACCGGGTCCGGATCACCGGGCAGTTGATCGATGCCCTGACTGGCACGCATCTGTGGGCCGACCGTTTCGATGGCTTGATCGAGGACGTGTTCGAACTTCAGGATAAGATCGCCGTCAGCGTTGCCGGCGTTATCGAGCCGGCACTGCAAGCCGCCGAGACGCGCCGCTCGGCTGCGCGGCCGACGACTGACCTCACCGCCTACGACCTCTACCTGCGCGCGGTTGCAGTCTTCTATCCATTATCGAAAGAGGGGATTGCCGAGGCTCTGAGATTGTTCGAACAGGCGATTGCGACCGATCCGAAGTACGGGCCGCCACTCTCCTGGGCGGCGATCTGCCACCTGCGGCTCGTCAGTGACGGCTGGGCCGAAGCGCCCGAGACAAATCGGCGCAAGGCCAGCGATCTCGCTCGGCAGGCGCTCCAGGTGGCGGATAACGACCCCGGCGTCCTCGCCAATGCCGCCTTCGCTCTGGCCTATTTCGGCGAGGATATTGGCGCCATGATCGGGCTGGTCGATCGTGCGCTGGCGCTCAACCCGAGCTTCGCCCGCGGTTGGTATTTGAGCGGCCTTCTCAGGAACTTTGCCGGTGCACACGATCTCGCGATCCAGCATATCGAGACCGCGCTGCGCCTGAGCCCGCGCGAGCCCATGGGTGTGCCCCTATACGTGATGGGCATGGCCTATTTCTTCAGACACGGGTTTGACGAAGCGGCGTCGAAGCTGCTCCTGTCAATTCAAGACCATCCAGGCGCTCCCAGCGCATACCGCTTTCTCGCCGCCTGCTATGCCCATATGGGGCGGCTCGACGAAGCGCGCGCGATCGTCGCCCAGCTGCGCGCCATTACCCCGCAGGTCGTGTCGAGTGTTCTGCCTTGGCGCAACCCCGAGGACCGCGAGCTATTCCTGTCGGGCCTGCGCCTCGCGATAGGTGAGGCGGCGTGAAGGGCGTCCCAAGTCGCTGAGATTGCCGCGCGGTTCCGCTGCCGCGGCAATTTGCCGCCGGAACTGCCCCACCCCGGCCATTTTTCGCGCGTAATAGGCGGCCCCGTGCCTACCCGACCGTTACAGGCGCAGTGGAACATTGAAGGGGAGTTGCGGTTGCCTGACAGCCTATCGCCAGTCCGGCCGCTCGACAGGCCGACGCAGCATCCGGCGCTGCCCGAGCGCTTTCTGCCGCCGCCCGGGTTTGTCTGGGGCAGCTTTGTCGCGGCCGATGGCGCCGTCTTGCGCTGGGGGCATCTGCCGGTCGAGGGTGCGCGGGCCGAGTGCGTGATGGTCGGCGGGTTTGGCGAGTTCATCGAAAAGCAGTTCGAGACGCTGCGCCATCTGGCGGCGCAGGGGATTGCCGTGTGGTGCCTCGATTGGCGCGGGCAGGGCGGGTCGGCTCGGCCGCGCCGCCTGCCGACCCGGCCGCGCGCGCGCAATTTCGACCGCGACGCCGAGGACCTCGCCGCCTTCACCGCGGCCACATTGCCTGGTCGGCTGCCGCGCCTCGTGGTGGCGCATTCGATGGGCGCGGCGATCGCGCTGATTTGCCTGCGGCGGAAGCCAAACTTGTTCGCGGCCGCGGTGCTGTCGTCGCCGATGGTGGGGTTGCGCACCGGGCGGGTGCCGCCAACCTTGTTCCGCCTGATCACCCGGCCGGCGCGCGCCGCCGGGCTCGGTGCCTGCTTTATCCCGGGGGCGCACAAATGGCGGCCCGATCGCATTCCCTCGCCCGAGCGCAGCCGGGTCACCACCGACGCCGAGCGCTGCCGACTGCGCCACGCCTGGTTTGTCGCCGACCCGGGGCTGCGCCTCGACCAGGCGACCTATGGCTGGGTCGACAGCGCGCTCGCCCTGGTCGCTCGCATCTCCAAGCCCGAGTTCCTGACCACCATCCACACCCCGATCCTCTTTGGCCGCGCCGGGCGCGAGATGGTCGTATCGGCGAAGGCGCAGCGCCGGGCGGCGCGCCTCCTGCCGAACTGCACCCTCGTCGAGCTGCCCGAATCGAAGCACGACCCGTTTCTCGAAACCGACGCGATCCGCGACTACTGGCTCGCCCGCCTCGACAAGTTCATCGCCGAACGCCTCATCGCCGAGCGCCGGGCCAAGACCGCGCATTGAGGGTCGCCGCCGCCCTCGTCCTGGTTATTTTTACGGCGGCGAGCGCGCAGGCGGCCGCCCAGGGAGCCGATCGCCGGGTGCCGGTCGATCCGAACGAGCCGCCGTGGAACGCCGTCGCCAAGGTGCAGACCACCACCGGCAATCATTGCACCGGGGCGCTGATCCAACCCGGAATCGTGCTGACCGCGGCGCACTGCCTCTACAACCCGCGCACCCGCGCGCTGTTGCAGGCGGTGTCCCTGCATGTGCTGTTCGGCTATCAGCGCGGCGCCTATCGCTGGCATCGCCTCGTTGCGCGCATCACGGTGGGCCCCGGCTTTGACGCCGCCAAGGGCGGGCCACAGCCCGGCGATTGGGCGCGGCTCGACCTCACCGAAGCGGTCCCGGTGATACCGCTGGCGCTGTTCGACGCGGCCGTGAGTCCGGGAATCGCGGTGGCGCTCGCCGGATACAATCAGGACCGGGCGCAGCTGCTGATGGCCGACCTCGCGTGCCATGTGCTGCGGGTCGGTGTCCTCTCCGGTGGGGCCAGGTTGATCGCCCATGACTGCGCCGCGACGCACGGCACCAGCGGCGGACCCCTGCTGACCAAGAACGAGCGCGGCTGGGCCGTCATCGGCATCAACATCGCCGCCGGGAAGGTGGAGAACCTGGCGCTCGCTCCGGCGTTCGGAGGATAACAACCGATAGCCCACTTTAACCGCATTCCCGTGGGCCTTCAGCCCACGGACTTGTTCCGTGGGGAAAGCCGGGATCCACTTACGCAACAACGCGGCTGTGGATAAGTGGGTCCCGGCTTTCGCCGGGAATGCGAAGGGTTTACCCGAACCGGCCGGAACGCGGGAAACCCTGCGGCACGGCGTGGCCGGCGGCGCCGCGCGCGCCGCGCCATTGGGTCACATCGGCCTCGGTCCGCGTGCGGTTTTCGCCCTGGCGCCACGCGAGACCTTCGGCCAGCCGGAACATTCTGGCGTCGGCGAGCCCGCCCGAGCGATAGCGCTGCAGGATGACGCCGCGCCCGCGCGCCATCTCCGGGATGTCGGCGAGATCGACGACCAGCATGCGCCGGTTGTCGCCGACAAAGGCGACGGCGTCGCCTTCCGCCGGCACGCACAGCGCCGCGCGCGCGCCGGACGCCGGGGTCAGCACCTGCTTGCCCGCCCGGGTCTGCGCCAGCGCCTCCTCGCCTTCGACGATAAAGCCGCGCCCGTCATCGGCCGCGACCAGGAGGCGCAGCCCCGGACGGTGCGGGAAGAGGGTCACGACGTCGTGCTCGTTCGGCAGGTCGATCATCAGCCGCAACGGCTCGCCCTGGCCGCGCCCGCCGGGCAGGCGGTCGATCGGAATCGCGTAGAACCGCCCGTTGCTGCCGAAAATGACCAGCCGGTCGGTGGTTTCCGCGGTCACGGTAAAGCGCGGCCCGTCGCCTTCCTTGTATTTCTGCTCGGCGGCGACCCCATGACCCTTGACCGCGCGGATCCAGCCTTTCTGCGAGCACAAAACGGTCACCGGCTCGCGCTCGACGAGCGCGGCGGCCGGGATCTCGACCGGCTCCGGCGCGTCGCCAATGAGGGTGCGGCGGCGCCCGAGCGTCGTGTCGCCGCCGAATTCGGCCTGCGTCTCGGCGACCTCCTTGGCCAGCGCCCGCCATTGCCGCCGGTCGCTGGCAATGAGGGCGTCGAGCGTGGCCGCCTCGGCGGCGAGCCCCTCCAGCTCCTTCTGGATCGCGATCTCGTCGAGCCGGCGCAGCGTGCGCAGCCGCATGTTGAGGATCGCCTCGACCTGCGCATCGCTGAGGTCCCAGCGCGCCATCATCTCGGCCTTCGGGTCGTCGGTCTCGCGGATGATGCGGATCACCTCGTCGAGATTGACATAGACGATGACAAACCCGCGCAGGACCTCCATGCGCCGCCCGACCGCGGCGAGGCGGTGCCGGCTGCGGCGCAGCAGCACGTCGCGGCGATGGTCGAGAAACGCCTGCAGCGCCTCCTTCAGGTTCATCACCCGCGGCACGCACGAGGGATCGATGACGTTGAGGTTGAGCGGCACCCGGACTTCCAATTCGGTCAGCCGGAACAGCTGCTCCATCAGAATTTCGGCATCGACATTGCGGGTCTTGGGCTCGAGGACGAGGCGCACCTCCTCGGTCGATTCGTCGCGGATATCGGCGAGCAGCGGCAGCTTTTTCTCTTCGAGCAGCGCCGCGATCTTCTCGACGAGGCGGCCCTTGGGGACCTGATAGGGAATCTCGGTGACGACGATCTGATAAAGCCCGTGGGCGAGCGGCTCCTTCAGCCAGCGGGCCCGCAGGCGAAAGCTGCCGCGGCCGGTGGCATAGGCCTCGGCAATGCCTTCGGGGGGTTCGACGAGCACCCCGCCGGTCGGGAAATCGGGGCCGGTCACATGGCGGACGAGGTCGGCCGTGCTGCACGCCGGATGCTCGATCATATGCAGCAGGCCCGAGCACAATTCGCCGACATTGTGCGGCGGGATGCTGGTCGCCATGCCGACCGCGATGCCGGCGGAGCCGTTGGCCAGCAGGTTGGGAAACCGCGCCGGCAGGACAATGGGCTCGTGGTCCTCGCCGTCATAGGTCGCGCGGAAATCGACCGAATCCTCGTCGAGCCCGTCGAGCATCGCCTGCGCGACGCCCGAGAGCCGGCTCTCGGTGTAGCGCATCGCCGCGGCGTTATCGCCGTCGATGTTGCCGAAATTGCCTTGCCCGTCGACCAAGGGATAGCGCTGCGAAAAATCCTGGGCGAGCCGGACCAGCGCCTCGTACACCGCGATTTCGCCGTGCGGATGGTACTTGCCGATGACGTCGCCGACGACCCGGGCGCATTTCTTGTAGCCCGACGCGGGGTCGAGGCGGAGCTGGTCCATCGCATGCAGGATGCGGCGATGTACCGGCTTCAGCCCGTCGCGCACGTCGGGCAGCGAACGCGCCACGATCGTCGACAGCGCATACGACAGATAGCGCTCGCCGAGAGCGTCGGCGAAATCGACGTCGCGGATCTCGCCGGTCAGAGCGGTATCGGACATTCCTACCAGACCTCGTTGTTCTCAGCTGTCGATGATACCAATAGTTGCGGCACGGCGCATGCGATCCGCGAAGCGCTGGCGCGCATCGGGCAATTTGCCGCCGTGCGGCGACAGCACATGGTGCATCAGGAAGTACCCGGTCAAAGCGAGCCCGGCGACGATCTCCTCCCGGCTGACCGGCTCCTCCTGGCCGGCCGGCGTGTCGCGCCACAAAAACCCCGGCAGCGGCAACAGCTTGTCATGATAGGGCGCGCCGGCGGTGCGCGACACCGCGCGGCCCGAGCGGGGCGACACATAGGCGAGGTCGTCGCGGGCCCCGCTGGCTGCGCAACTTCCCAGATCGAGCCCGAACCCCAACCCCGCCAGGAGGTCGCATTCCCAGGCGACATACGCGGGCGCCCAACCGCTCGTCGAATCGAGTGCGCCGAGCAGCCCGGCGAAAGACCGATAGAGGTCGCCGTGCGGCTCGCGCTCGGGCAGCGTCGTCGACAGAAGCGCGCTTGCGGCGGCGAGCGCGGCCAGCCGGTCGGGGTCGTCGAGGAGGCGCGCGGCGTAGGGGTCGACGAGCTCGCATTCGAGCGTGCCGAGAAGCTCGGGTAGGCGGCCGCGCCAGTTCGCCTGGACGCTGTTGCCCGGCTGCAGCAGCGCGCGCCGGCGCGGCGACTGCCCGCCGCGCACCAGCCCGGCATGGCGGCCGTGCTCGCGCGTCAGCAATTCGACGATCAGCGCGCTCTCGCCGTACCGCCGGGCGCTCAGCACAAACCCCGTGTCGCGCCATTCCATCTAAGTGGGCTCTTGCCCCGTACATGGTTCGCGCTGCGCCCGAAACGACCCCCTCGCCCCCATCGGGGGAGAGGGTTGGGGTGAGGGGGCGGGCAACGGACCGGGTGCAGG
>DATCQF010000409.1:0-6013 GCA_036569735.1 Allostellaceae bacterium
GGACCATTGTGCTCGATGTGCGGCGTGGCGACGGGCCGCCGGGC
The DNA here is from genome assembly GCA_036569735.1 of Allostellaceae bacterium. Taxonomy (GTDB): domain Bacteria; phylum Pseudomonadota; class Alphaproteobacteria; order ATCC43930; family CGMCC-115725; genus DATARH01. Next base: position 45 of record DATCQF010000409.1, read on the forward strand.
TGTTTCGACTACACGATGCCGGTATTGGCGACGACCGACCGGCTGATCGAGGGCTCGCCCGAGACCGCCGCCGCGGCTCTGCGGGCGCTCGTCGCGACCCAGGACGCGCTGAAGGCCGATGTGTCGCGCGCGACCGAAGTCGGCAACAAGCGCTTCCCGCCGCGCGAGGCCGGGCTGATCGCCGGCATCGTCCGGCGCGACCTGCCGTTCTACGATGCCGCGATCGGCGAGACATCGGTGGCGGCGATCAACGCGTTTGCCCGCCGCATGGGGGTGCTCGACGGTGATGTCGCCTATCGCGACATCGTTGCGACCGAGTTTCGCCAACTCTGGCGCAGCGATGGCGGAGCTGTGGGCGGCGGCTAAGGTTCGGGGCGTTGCAACCCGATGCTGCGGATTAGGCGGTGGCGCGGCCAATCCTGGCGCTTTGTGTAGATCTGCAGGCGATAATACGGATAGAGCCCGGTCGGGTCGGCGGGGAAGGCGGCATCGGCGACGAGCCAACAGCCCGCTTTCTCGAAGAGGCTCGGGTAATCGTGGAAATATGAGAACGGATAACCGTCCGTCAGAAGGCCGCGGTGATCCTCCATGCGCGTCACGCGTCCGGAAATCGGATGCATGATCTCGTAGATCACGATCAGCTCGGAGGCGACGGACGCCATCGCGCCAATGGCGGTGGCGGGCAGCGGAATATGGTCGATAACCGAAACCGTGTAGACGATGTCGAATGCGTCCGGCGGCTGTGTTGCGAGCCAACCCTCGTCGCCGACGTAAAGATCGAGGCCGAAATTGCGGCGTCCCCAATCGATTGCGACAGCGTTGATATCGACCCCGACCAGCCTTGCCGGATGCAGGCGGCGCAGCACATCCAGGTTCCGTCCCGACCCGCAGCCGAATTCCAGAACGCTGGCCGGGGCAAAGCTGGCGATTGTTTCGGCGATCAGCGTCGCGTAGGCAGACGGCCCCTCTTCGTAGGCGAATGGCTGAACGGTGCTGTCGGCATAGAACGCGCGCACCCCACCCTGGTCGGCGGGGTCGATTGCGGGCGAAATCTCGACGGCGGGCAATCCCGCCGGATGCAACGGTGCTGTCATCGAGGCGCGGTGACAATGGGCCGCCGGGGATCCGGGCAACCGCCGCGGGTCCCAGCGGCAAAGGGCGCAAAACTGCGCTATTCTAACTCGGCCGTCCGCGAGGCTTCAAGTTAGTGTAAGCCCGGCTGGACGATCGGCCGGGATGTCGACAAGATTTGGGGGACCCTGATGCGAACCGGCGCCGAATACCGCGAAGCGCTGCGCGACGGCCGCAAGGTTTGGGTGCTGGGCGAGGGGCTGGTCGAGGATGTGACGACGCATCCGGCGACCCAGGCGATGGTCGAGGAATATGTCGCCTGGTACGACCGCCACTTCGACCCGGCCTGGCAGGACACCCTCTTCGCCCCGCCAGCGGCGGGCCGTGAAAGGGCCGCCTGGGCCTACGTCGTGCCAAAGACCTCCGAGGATCTGATCGGCATGGGCCGGTCGTTCGCCAAGACGCTGTTCATCAGCGCCGGCAACATCACCCACACCCCGACCTACGGACACCTGATCGCGCTCGGTATCCTGACCGCGGTGCAGCAACGCAACGTCTCGCCGAAGCAGGTCGCCGATGCGGGGGCCTATCGCGCGCTGATCGCCGGGACCGGGCGGTTTCTGACGTTTTGCGGCGGCGCTGCCCCGATCGGGTTCCGCATGCGCGACGACCCGCGCCAGCGGGTGGCGCTGCGGATCGTGCGCGAGAGCGATGCCGGGGTGGTGATCAGCGGCCGGCTCGGCATGCATACGAGCCCCGCCTTTGCCGAGGACGTCTATGTCGGCGCGCTCAACGGCGTTCAGATCGGCGACAACCATGCCAGTTTTGTCGTGCCGGTCGCGGCGCCCGGCGTCACCACGATATGCCGCAAGATCGCGGCGCGTGGGAGCAGCCGCTTTGCCGCGCCCTTGTCCTCGCGCTTCGACGAGCTCGACGGCCAGATGTGGCTCGACGAGGTGTTCATACCGTGGGAGCGGGTGTTTCTCGTCGAGCCGACGCCCGAGCCGATCGCCACCTGGCTCTTGTGGCATCACCTTTACGGCTGGCTCGCCAGGGCCGAGTTCACCCTGGGCCTGGCGCTTGCGCTCAGCGATGCGATGGGTTTGAAGGAGCACGAGCAGACCGTCGACTACCTGGTAGACTTGGTGGTCGAAGTCCAGACCGTGCGCAGCTGCCTCACCGCCGCCGAACGCGACCCGAGCTTCACGGTGGCCGGGTATTGCGCCGCCAACCACATCCACCTGATGCCCGGCGGTCTCTCGATCCTGAAGGCGCGCCAGCGCATGGCTGAAATCCTGCGCATCGTGCCCGGCTCGTCGCTGGTCGTCGCCCCGTCGGACAGCGATCTCGCCGATCCCCTGATGGCGGCGGGCCTCGAGGAGGCCTTCGGCGGCGGCGGTTATACCGCGCAACAGCGTGCCGCCCTCCTGCAGCTTGCCGCCGACCATGTGTCCTCGGCGCTCGACGGCCGCGAGTCGGCGTTCGAGCTGCACGCCAGCGGCGGCGTCCCGGCGTGGCGCGGCCGGTTGCGGCGGGGCTTTGGGAGCTACAACGAGCTTGCCAACGCGGTGCTCGGCGCGATCGACATGGCGATGCCGGGAATCGATGTCGGCGCCATCCCCGCCGCTCCGCTCGCCCCGCGCCGGACCAACACCGTGGCGGCGCCCCCACCGGGAGCGACCCTCAACACCGGAGCGTCACGATGAGAACCGGCGCCGAATACACTGAAGCCCTGCGCGACGGCCGCAAGGTCTGGGTGATGGGCGGCGGGCGGATCGCCGACGTGACCGCCCACAAGGCAACCCGCGCGATGGTCGAGGAGTACGCCCTCTGGTACGACCGCCACTTCGACCCGGCCTGGCAGGACACGCTGCTGGCCCCGGCCGCTGCGGCCGGGAGCGCTGGCGATGGTGAACGAGTCCCGTGGGCCTTCGTGCTGCCGCGCACCCGCGAAGACGTGATCGGCATGGGCCGGTCGTTTGCCAAAACCACGTTCCTCTCCGCCGGCAACATCACCCACGACCCCGCCTATGGCAATCTGATCGCGCTCGGCGTCCTGACCGCGGTCGAGGCCGAGAACGCGGCGCCGCAGCAGGCCGGGAACGCGCTAGCCTATCGCGACATGATCGCGCGCACCGGACGGTTCATCACCTATTGCGGCGGCGCCCCGATCATCGGGCAGCGCCTGCGTCCCGATCCGGCCGACCGGGTGGCGTTGAAGCTGGTGCGCGAAAGCGATGCCGGGGTCGTCATCAGCGGCCGGCTCGGCATGCATACCAGCCCCGCCTACGTCGAGGACGTCTATGTCGGCGGCATGTCGGGTGTCGATATCGGGGGCCATCGCGCCGGGTTCATCGTGCCGGTCGGCGCCGCCGGGGTCACGGTGCTGTGCCGCAAGCCCGCCGCGCGCGACCCCAACCGGTTCATCGCGCCGTTGTCGAGCCGCTACGACGAGCTCGATGGCCAGATGTGGCTCGACGAGGTGTTCGTGCCATGGGAGCACGTGTTTTTCGTAGGGCCCAATCCCGACCCGATCGCGCGCTGGCTGCGCTGGCATCACCTCTACGGCTGGCTGGCCAAGGCCGAATTCACCCTTGGCCTCGCGCTCGCCCTCTCCGATGCGATGGGGCTGAAGGAGCACGAGCAGACCGTCGAGTATCTCGTCGATCTCGTCGTCGCGGTGCAGACCGTGCGGACATGCATTGTCGCCGCCGAGCGCGACCCGCAATTCACCGCGTCGGGGTATTGCTTTCCCAACCACTGTCATCTGGCGCCCGGCGGCATCGCGCTCTTCAAGGCGCGCCAGCGGTTGTCGGAGATCCTGCGCATTGTCCCCGGTTCCTCGCTGGTCGTCGCGCCGGCCGACAGCGATCTCGCCCTGCCCGAACTGGCGGCCGGGCTCGAAGACTCGTTCGGCGGCGGCGGATACACCGCCAAACAGCGCGCGGCGCTGTTGCAGCTGGCCTCCGACCACGTCTCCTCGGCGCTCGACGGCCGCGAATCCGCCTTCGAATTGCATGCCAGCGGCGGCATGCCCAACTGGCGCGGCTGGCTCAGGCAGAACTTTCGCGACTACAACGAGCTGGCGAATGCAGTGCTGGGCGCGATCGGCCTGGCGATGCCCCAAATCGATGTCGGCGGCATCCCGGCAGCTCCGATCGCGCGGCGCCGGCCGGTCGCACCGCCCGGATCGGGGGGTAACTGAGCAACATGCTCTAGGCGAGCTCGGGTACGCGCGCCAGCAGCGCCGCGGTCAACTCGCGCCGCCGCGCCGCGAGGCTGCGGTACCACAGCTCCCGGGCGGCGACTTGCCCATCCAACTGCCGTTCCTCGGCAACATAGCGATACGCCTGTTGCGACAGCCTCTGGCGCAAGGGGGCGTCTTCGATCAGACGCGCGAGGGCCCCGGCGAATTCATCGGGGCTGGCGAAAATGACCCCGGTGTCCCAGTTGCGGATCGAGCCGCCGTACACCACGGGCGACGCCAGCGCGACCGCCCCGCAAGCGCTCGCCTCCAGGAATTTCAGGTCGGATTTGCAGCGATTGAATTCGGTGTCCCCGAGCGGCATCAGAACGATGTCGGCGCTTCTGAGGACGTCGAGGTATTCGGCATAATTCAACAGCGACCGAAAGGTCTTGCGCGGTGTCGCGACGGCGTCGAAAAAACCCCGATCGAATACGACCACGACATCGACATCGACCGGCTTGGATGTCGCGGCGATCGTCCGGTTCAAGTGAGCGATGATCGGCGCCCAATCGGCCTCCCGGTTGAGTGCCGCAAAACAGATCGTGACCTCTGCTGCATCGCTGCGGGGCAGCGGCGGACCAAGCTCCGCAATCGCGCTCGGAAATACCGCAACCTCGGGATTCCACGGCCGGATCAGCGCGGCGAGCGGCTCGGTGGTCACCTGGACGGCATGGACGGCACGAAAGGTCAGATAGTCGTGTTCCGCGACCACCGGGTTGTGATCGGGGTGGTCATCGAAATCCATCACCAGCGTGTAGCCTTTGCCGAGGAAACCGCGGAGGGAGGCGAAGCTGTCAGGCGCCATCAGCGCTATCCGCTGCAAGATCAAGATCTGGTCACCGGCCGATTGCGGCACAAGCCGGAGGTGACCCGGGCCCTCGACGCAGCAGGAAACCCCCGCTCGCCGGGCCAGCGCCGCAGCGGGCGCGCGGATGCGATGATGGTTGAGCGCGTCTACCGAGCCCTGATAGGTGATGATGTGATGCAGAAACAGGCGCTGCTTGTGTGCGGCGGGCGTCGTGTTTGCGTCCCGTGGTATCTGTCGCATCCCGCTTGCGGCGCCCAATTGTGCGGCCGGCGGCGATCGCCCGGGATCGATCCGGGCCGTCACAACGTACTGCAGCGTCGACACATCCTGCATGAACAGCGCCCGATCGATGTGCAGGCTGGCGAGCGCCGGTTCCATGGCTTCTACGAACAATTCGAAGCGGTTGTCGAGGATCACGCGGCGCTCGAGCGCGGTGACCGTCAATCCCGCCGAGCGAAACAGCTCGATAACGCTCTCCCGGGTGAACCACCGGAGGTGCGTCCGGTCCAGCAAGCCTTCCGACGCATAGCGCCACTCGCCGGCCAAGAGGTTCAGCAGCACCGTCCAGTGCTGCACATTGGGGATGCAGGCGACGACAATCCCGTTTGGCGAAAGCCATTCGGCGTGCCGGGCGACGAGCTGCCAGGGGTCGAGCAGGTGCTCGAGGACGTCACCATAAACCAGGCAGTCCACGGTTCCCCGCTCGATGCCGATCGCCGCCAGGTCGACCTCTTCCACATCGGCGATCTCCACCTGGGCGAGGCGCGTTCGCGCGCGCCGTCCGGCGGCCTCGTCGCGCTCGATCCCGATATACGTCGATGCGGGATTGAGGCGGGCGTATTC
>DATCQF010000410.1:0-2565 GCA_036569735.1 Allostellaceae bacterium
GTGCGCATCTTCAATACCTATGGGCCGCGGATGCACCCCAATGACGGCCGGGTGGTCTCGAACTTTATCGTGCAGGCGCTTCGGAACGAGCCGATCACGCTCTACGGCGACGGCACGCAAACCCGCGCGTTCTGCTATGTCGACGACATGATCGAGGGCTTCCTCAGGATGATGGATGCGCCCGACGACATCACCGGGCCGATGAACCTCGGCAACCCGGTGGAAACCCCGGTCATCGACCTCGCCCGGCTGATCATCGAGCTGGCCGGTTCGCGCTCCAAAATCGTCCACCGGCCCTTGCCGGTCGACGATCCGATCCGGCGTTGCCCGGACATCTCCCAGGCGAAGACGCTGCTCGATTGGCAGCCGCATACCGCGCTGCGCCCCGGCCTCGAACGCACGACCGCCTATTTCGACAAGCTCCTGGCCGAGCGCGGCGAGACACCCAAGCGAAAGGTTGCGCCGGTGGCGTAACCCGCCACGGCGCTCACGGCCCGAACAGCGGGATGTGGGTTTGGCATCGGCCGCGGTCCTGCACCAGGCGGCCGGTAGACGCGCCGAGCACCTTCTCCTCGAACGGCTGATACGGGGTCGCGCAGAGCTGACCGGCCAATAGGGTGTTGACGGCCGGGTCGTAGACATTGAATTCGGCGTATTCGGGCGGCATGTCGCCGGCCGGCGCGAGCGCGCTGGTGCCGAAATCATCCTTGACCGGGATGTACGGCGTGCAGCCCGCCACAATCGACGGCAACAGGACGAGAGCTAACAAGGCGCGCATGGCGATCCGCAGCATCTAATGACCGTGCGAGTGTGCCCGCGCGAGGGTGTCGGCGCAACCACGCTGTCGACCCGACCGCGATCGCCGGGCGACTGCCGTGGCAGGGCCGGGCGGCTGCCGGCCTCGCCCGGCCGCCCGCCCCCGGCGTCGCCTTGGGGGCACGATGCTCGGAGCACCGGCGCAAACGCCGGCCGAATCGGTTTCGAGCCGGCCGGCGTCGCAGCCCGGTAACGGCCCGGTCACAGCCACCGGCGCGCGAGGGAGCATCGCCACGCGGGTCAGCGCAGGCCGGTGATCTTGTCCCACTCCTTCTGAAATGCCGGGCGGCTGGTGAGGAAGCCCTGCCAATCCTCGGGCAGCAGCAGCTTGATCTGGGTGATCGGCAACCCGCCGGGCGGCGGCGGTACGTCGGGGCGCATCGAGTGTTCATAAAGCCCGTCCGCGATCGCCTTCTGCCCGATCGGAGAGAGCAGCCAATCCATAAACAGCCGCCCGGCATTGGGGTGCGGCGTGTTCGCGACGACCCCCCAGGTCTCCGGCGTCCCCGGCATGCCGTCGGGCGGCACGTTGAAGGCGACCGGTGCACCCTTCGCCTTCCATTCGAGATAGCCGGCGTACTGCGCGGTGTGGATCACCTTGTCCTGCTGGTTGACCAGCCGGTCGTATTGCTGGACATACGAATCGAAGGCGCGCGGCTTCAGTTCCCCGAATTTCTGCCAGTAGTCGGGGCCGTAGATCCGCCGCAGCTCATACCACGACACGTGCTGCAGCCCGGAATTCGACACCTTGACGGTGATCGCGTCCTTCCATTTCGGGTCGAGCAGATCCTGCCAGGTTTTCGGCGAATCGGCGGCCGAGACGACATTCGGATTGTAGGCGATGCCGGCCGGACCGATCGCACCCCAGGTCCAGTAGCCTTCGGGCTGGCTTTTCGCCTCTTCCTTGTAGGCCGCCATCTCGGGCGAGAGGTAATGGACATAGCCGCCCTTTTTCTGGAAATCGAGCACCATGCCCATGTCGGACAATTGCAGCGCGTCGACCAGGTAGCTCTTCGCCTGGCGCTCGGCCAAAACCTTGGCGTAGAGCGCGCCGGCCTGGAGGCGGACGTAATTGGTCTTGATCTTAGGGAATTGCGCGCGAAAGAGGGCGAGCATCTTCTGCGCGGCGGCTTCCGGGCTGGTGGAATAGATCACCACCTCGCCCTCCTCGTCGGCCTTGGCGAGGTCGGCGCAGGTCTTGAAGCCCTGCATCTGCTGGGGCTTCGCGCACAGCGCCCCGTCCTCAGCCGCCAGCGCCGACGCCGAAAGCGTCACGGCGAGCCCCAAACCCGCCAGCAGTTGCATGGCTCGCTTCATCGTCCAGCCCCTTCCCCGCAGTGCCGATTGATGCGCCATCCTAGGCGGCGCTGTGCCGCAAAGCCAACAGCCGCGCCGCCGCACACCTGTCAGCTCAGGGGTTGGAGGGCGGCACACCGGCCTGCCGCAGCGCCTGAAGCTGGCGCTCGGCCAGTACATGCTCGTCGAAATCGTCGATCATTTCGTGGAACAGCCGGTGCCAGTTTACCTTCGCATTCAGATGCAGGAACACCGAGCCGAGGCCGATCGCGGCGCGGTCCATGAAGACAAAGGCGCGCGGCGGGGCGATGCCGCCCAAGCGGCGGATGTCGCGGTGCACGCTGTCGACGAGGCCACGGCTGTCTTCAGCCCCTGGTTCAGAAGCCGGGCCGCCCTTCCGCTTCTCCTGGATCATCCGCGCCCGGTCGTCGAGCAAGGGGCCATAGACAAAGG
>DATCQF010000411.1:0-1862 GCA_036569735.1 Allostellaceae bacterium
GGACCGGGCAGCGGCACCGCCACCATCCGCCCGAGCGAAGCGCAGCGCCGAGCGCCCCGGCGATCTCGCCCGCGGTCGGGCGCATTAAGCCGCCCCCCGCAGCGACGCGATGAAGTCCTCGGGAGAAGTTGTAATCAGCCGGGTCGCGCCGAGTTTTACGGAAGCGACCCGCTTTTGGGCGATCAGCTCATGCGTGCGGGATCGGGAACACCCGACCGCCTGGGACCATTCGCGGACTTTCCACGCGGCTTTCGCGGGTTGATTTATGGGGAGTATGGCGGGGGGCATGGCTGGCTTCCTCCGGCTCGTTGTGGACCGAAGACAACATCTATGCCGGACTACCTGCCTCGCAAAACTATGGTTGGCGCACACTTAACATAGTTTCCACGCATACTTTTCCGGACGCGCCTATGCTTGCTGCGGCGGCCGTCCCTTACCTCGCCTCTTTACGAATTCCTCGCGCGCAAGCACATCGCGAAGCTGCTTGGCGGTGGCCGGCCCGCCGAATTCCTTACGGATTAAGGGCCGCAGGATACTCTCGGCTTTGGGAATCCCCGGCATTTGGATGGGAAAGGTCGCGTCGATAAGGCGGGTAAGTTCGTCATCGGTCGGCGGGTTATTTGGCGCAGTCACCGGCGCGGGCTCTGCGTCCCGGCAGATGTCGTCTACCTGATCGGCACGAATTAGCAAATCCTGCCAGGCAGAAAGCGCGAGCCACTTGATGGGATCAGGTATGAGCGCGTATTGTCCTTTGACTTTCCGAATCACCTTGTCGGCAAATTCCAGCTCCGGGATTATCTCGCGCGGGCCGAGAGAGCCGAACCGGTCGTCGAACATTCCATAGCGTCCCGTTATCTTGAGACGCCCCAGCCCGGCGGCCCGCTCGATCTCGATCAGCGCAGCCGGTTCGTCCTTACCAAGCGCGGCCACCAGGGAATTGATATCCCAGAACGGCCGATCGTATGCGCTGCCGTCTGCCATCGCGCGCCTCCGCTGGCGGCCCGCAAAGCGTCGGCGGGGAAGCGCGTGCGGATGCGCGCTTTTCGGCTGGCCGGCCTATCCCCGTCGATGACAGTCTACTCGATCGCGGCGCCCGCGCGTATCAGCACGACGCGCCCGGCGAGCGGCGGCGCCGCGCAGAACCGCGCCCAAGCCTCGGCGAGCTGGCGCCGCTTCTCGAACAGGTCGCCGCGCCGGTAGGCCTGCTCCACCCGGTTGGCGACGGCGTGCGCCAACGCCATTTCGGCAACCTCGGCCGGGAACGCGGTGCGCTCGGCCGCCCAATCGCGGAAGCTCGACCGGAAGCCGTGCGCCGTCAGATCGCCGCGGCCCATCCGCCGCAGCAGCATCAGCATGGACATATTCGACAGCGGCCGGCCGGCCTTGCCGCCGGGGAAGACGTGATCGCCCTGGCGAATTTCGGCCAGCTTGTCGACGATCGCCAGCGCCGCATCCGTCAACGGCACCCGGTGTTCCTTGCCGGCTTTCATGCGCTCGCTCGGCACCGTCCATTGCCGCTCGGCGATGCTGATTTCATCCCATCGGGCGCCGATCACTTCGCCGGTGCGCGCCGCGGTCAGGATCGCGAATTCGAGGGCGCGGGCGGCTATGCCGTCTTGCTGGCGCAGCTCGACCATGAAGCCGCCGATCTCGGGATAGGGCAGCGCGGCGTGGTGCTCGACCCGGCGGACCTTGGATTTCTTCGGCAGCAGGTTTTCCAGATGCCCGCGCCATCGCGCCGGGTTTTCGCCGGTCCTGTACCCGCGCGTGGTGGCCCAATCGAGGATGCTTTCGATCCGGCCGCGCACCCGGCCCGCGGTTTCGGGCTTCGCTGTCCATATCGGCTCGATCGCCTTCATGAC
>DATCQF010000412.1:0-3046 GCA_036569735.1 Allostellaceae bacterium
GCCATGAACAGCCGCAGGCTGTCGGCAGCCACCTCGTGCGACATCGGCCCGAGCCGGAACGAGGCGATCACGCCGCCGATCCCCAATTGGTCGAGCGCCGCAAAATCTTCCGCGACAGCCGCCGGCGAACCGTGGATCAACCCGTCGCCCCGCGCGGTCCGCGCTCCGGGCAAATCGCTCTGCGGCACCTCGATGCGCATGCCGGTGTCGGCGAAGATGCGGTTGCGCATTTCCGCACGGGCGCGGGTCGTCGCTTCGAACGCCGGGATGCCGATCCGCGCCGCTTCGGCGTCGGTGCCAGCGACAAAGACGTTGCGCCACACCCAGCTGGCCGCGAGATTGGCCGCGACGGCCGCCTCGACGTACCCGGAATCCTGCATCGCCTGCCGGTAGAGGGCAACCCGGCGGCGCGTGGTCGCAAGCGACTGCACGTTCATCATGAAGGGCCGGCCCTGGCGCGCCAACTCGACCAGCGAAGCGTCGCCCGAGGACCCGCGAATGACGACCGGGTGGGGCCTCGTATAGGGCCGGGGCCGCAGCATCGGCACCTTGAGTTGCCAGAACCGGCCATGATGTTCGAAGTCGCCGCCGGTCCACGCCTTGAGCATGATCGCCTCGGCCTCGTCGAGGCGTGGCTGCGCCTCGTGATGGTCGATGCCAAATCCCTGATAGTCGTAGATGTTGTAGGAGCTGCCGCGGCCGAGCCCGACGATGAGGCGCCCCTTGAGCAGATGGTCGAAGAACGCGATCTGCTCGGCCAGCCGGATCGGGTGGTGCAGCGCGGTTTGCAGCACGGCAAAGCCGAGCGCGGCATGGCGCATCGAGACCGCAAGGGCGCCGGCCAGCCCGATCGGATCGGCGTAGACCGCGATGCCGTCAAAATGATGCTCGGCGAGCCAGACGGCATCCACCCCGAGTTCGTCCGACAGCATCGCCTCGCGCAAGGTCTCGTCGATGACCGCGCCGTCCCGCGCCGGATCGCGGCAATCGGGAAACAGGAAATTGCCGATTTTCACTGACCGCCTCCCCATCGCTCGGCGTCATCACGGACGAGCGGAGCGGCCGATGTCAAGCACATGAGGGGCAATCGGGCGGCACCGGTTGACGCGGCCGCGCCATCGGCGGATCGTTCCCCGAGGATAAGGATGGAGGGCTGCCATGAAGGTCGGTACCGCGCTCAACATGCTGTGCCAGGCCGGTCGCTCGGATGCGTCGGTGGTGAACGAGCATCTGGCGCTCGGCGATCTTGCCGAGCCCCTCGGGTTCGACTCGCTGTTCGCGCTCGAGCATCACTTCACCGGCTATGCGATGTCGCCGTCGCCGGCCCAGCTGTTGAGCTATTTTGCCGGCCGCACCCGCCGCATCACGCTCGGCACCTCGGTCATCGTGCTGCCGTGGCATGACCCGATCCGGGTCGCCGAACAGATCGCGCTCCTCGACATCCTGTGCGGCGGGCGCTGCGTGTTCGGCTTCGGGCGGGGCGCGGCGAGCGCCGAGTACGAGGGGTTCCGCATCCCGATGGAGGAGGCGCGGCCGCGCTTTGTCGAAGCCGCGCAGATCATCGTCAAGGCGCTGACCCACGACAGCTTCGACTACGACGGCGAATTCTTCCAGATCCCGCGCACCGCGATCCGGCCGCGCCCGATCTCCAATCCCGAGCGGCGCTTCCACGCCTCGGCGGTCAGCCCCGACTCGGCCGAGATCATGGCAAAGCTCGGCTTTGGCCTCCTGATGGTGATGCAGAACGAATGGTCGAAGGCGTCGGCCGACATCCAGCGCTACCGCGAGATCGCGACGACGGCCGGGCATCAGCCGCGCCCGCCGATCATCCTGACCAATGTGTGCTGCGCCGAAAGCCGCGACGAGGCGCACGAGCAGGCCGTCAAGTATCTCGGCCAGAAATGGCAGTCGATCGACGACCACTACCACTTCTCGGACGGGCACCTCGCCACCGTCAAGGGCTACGAAACCTACGGCAAGATGGCCCGCACCTACGCCAAGATCAACGAGGATTCGGCGTCCCGCCAGAAGGCGACCGATTTCTACGTCAGCATCCAGATCGTCGGCACGCCCAAGGACTGCCTCGACAAGATCGCCGAGTTGCAGCGCGCTACGGGCATGGACCATCTCGTCACCGAATACTCGTTTGGTTCGATGCCGCACGAGGAGGCCGAACTCAACATGCGCCTCTTCGCCGACCGGGTGCTGCCGATCCTGCAGCGCGACCCCGCCTTCGCCGGCACCGGCATCCCGGATGTCGCCGCATCGCCCGGCGCCGCGTCCAAGGAGCCGGCCAAGGAAAACGTCTTCGCACCGGCGTGATGGGCGGCCGCCGGCGATGCCGGATTTTCCGGTCTCGGGGCCGGGCGAGAGCATCCAGCCGGGCGAGGCGTATCTCGCCGATACCCCGGCGCTGCGCGGCCATGCCGGGACCCAGCCCAACCTGTTCGTGCGCTGGAACGAGGTTCCGCTGGCGGCGCAGGCGATCGACGTCGTCGTCCATCTGCACGGGTTTTCGCAACAGGGCGGCGCGATGGCGCTCGCCGAGAAGGTGCCGCGCAGCGGCCTCGATCTTTCCGGCCGAACCCGGCCCACCCTCGCGCTTCTGCCGCGCGGCAATTGGATCCGCCACACCTGGTACGACTTCCCGGCGCTGCTCGATGGCGGGATCGACCGGCTGGTCGAGGATGCCTTGCGGTGGTTTTCCCACCCCGCCGGCGCCCTGGCGGTCGATCGCTTCATCCTGTCGGGGCATTCGGGCGGCGGCATGCCGGCGCTCGACGCCATCGCCGGAGCGCGAAGGAAGCCCGACGAGCTGTTCGTGTTCGATGGGCTCTACGGGCGCGATCCGAGCGCCGGCGACCCGCTGCAGGGGATCGAAACCGTCGATGCCTGGCTCGGGGAGCGGCTCGCGCTGGAGCCCGGCCGGCCGGGCGCGCTGCGGGTGGTGTATATCGAGCGCCAGACCGGCCCCTTCTCGCGCGAGGTCGCGAAGCTGATCGCGCGCCATCTCGCGCCGGCCGATCGGCACATCGCGGCGAGCCTC
>DATCQF010000413.1:0-1674 GCA_036569735.1 Allostellaceae bacterium
CCGACTCGACGAGCCGCACCGGAAAGCGGATCGCCGTCTCGACCGTGGTCAGCCCGCCGCCCGACAGCATCAGAAAGAGCGGGCAAAGAAACCCCTGCGCGCGCAGCATCGCCTGGAGGCTGGCGAGGTAGCGCCCGATCATCGGCTGCACATAGGCGTTGGCGCAGGCGGTCGAGAAGCGCTCGTATTCGCGCATCTCGGGCGACACCTCGGAAGAGAGGGTGAGGGTCACGCCGGGGAGGCGCGCGGCGAGGATGTCGCGGGTGCGCTGTTCGTGCCCGGGGTTCGTGAAGCTGTGCAGAAAGCCGATCGCGACGCTCTCGATGCGCTCGGCGGCGAGGCGCTCGGCGAGGAGTTCGACCGCGCCCTCGTCGAGCGGGACGATCGTCCGGCCGCGCGCGTCGATGCGCTCTGGCACGACAAAGCGCAGGCGCCGCGGCACCAGGGGCGGCGGCAGATCGATGTTGACGTCGTATTGCTCGAAGCGGTTCTCGTGGCGGATCTCGACGGTGTCGCGAAAGCCCTCGGTGGTGACGAGCGCGGTCCGGGCGCCCTTGCGCTCGATGATCGCGTTGGTCGCGAGCGTCGTGCCGTGGATGATGATCGAAAGGTCGCCCGGCGCGAGCCCGGCCTCGCGCAACACCCTGCCGATGACCTCGATGACGGCGCTCTCGGGCGCCTCGGGGGTCGTCAGGATCTTGGCGCTGAAGCGCCGGCCGCCAGATTCCAGTGCGACATCGGTAAAGGTGCCGCCGATATCGACCCCGAGCCTTGCCGCCGTCTTGCCGGAAGCTGCCACACCCTGCCCCGCTTCGCTACCCACTCGCTACCCTCCCCCGCGAGCGGGGAGGGTAGCGAGGGGGAAAAAGGCGCCGAGTGTTCGGCGGCTCACCTATCCGTGTCAATTGTTGCGGAGCCGCGCCGGGCGCCGCGCGATGCGAAGACCGCCCTGAAGGATTGGGCTCCGACAATTTGTGAGTGATCCCGACCGGGAGCATTGCCGCCTGGCATCAGATAAGCGACGTTCGGCAACGACCGAAAAGGAGGACGGCATGAGCCACTCCGCGCCGCCCGAAGTCACCTACCGGATCGCGGTAATAGCGACGGCTGCTCGCGCCTATCGCCCGCTGCGCGACAATTTCGGTCTGGCAGTCGCGCTCGCCTGGGTCCCGGTCATCGTGACGTTCGCCACCGAGCTTATCGCCGCGAGGCTGGAGAGCGGCGGCGGTTGGGGGCAACCTTTGGCCGATTTCCTGCGCTCGGCGACACTCCTGGTTTTCGGTTCGCTGTTCGGGGCCCGCTGGTATCGCTTCGTCCTGATCGGCGAACGGCAAATCCGGGGCTTTTTCCCGCCGGGGTTTGCCCGGTTTCTAGTCGTCGCCATCAAGTTCACGCTGCTCTGCGCCGCCGCCGCCATCCTTTTCGCCGTGATTGTCGCCGTGATCCTCCTCGCGAGTTCGCCGGCGCTGACGACCCCGCTCGGCTTCGCCGGCGGTCTTGCCATCGTCTTGCTTGCCAGCCGGGTATCGCTGGTATTTCCCGCGGCCGCGATCGAACGGCCGATCGGTTTCCGGGCAGCCTGGGTTCTGCTTGGCGGCAATTATTGGCGGTTGGTCGCCTGCGCGGCAGTCTGCTATCTGCCCTTTATCATCGCCCAGCCCATCGTCCTCTACC
>DATCQF010000414.1:0-7328 GCA_036569735.1 Allostellaceae bacterium
GGCCTTCTCCGAGCGCGCCGCCGCCCATATCGAAAAGGTCGGAGAGGAACAGGCGTTTCTCGACTTCACCCGGAAAGACGGCGGCTTTCACGACGGCGAACTCTACGTCTTCTGCTACGACCGCAACGGATTGAACAAGGCGCACGGCGGAAACCCGTCCTTCGTCGGCCGCAACCTCCTGCACATCAAGGACCCGGACGGCACGGAGCCCAATTTCCTGATCGTCAAGAAGGGCTTCGAGGAGGGAAGCGGCTGGGTGGACTTCAAATGGCCCAACCCGGTGACCAAGCGGATCGAAGACAAATCGGCCTATGTGATCCGTACCAATGACGATGTCGTCTGCGGCGTCGGCTATTACAAAGGATAGGAAAGGACGCCTCCGCATGGTTTTGCCGTGCATCCGGGTGAGCCTCGTCGCCCGCATATTCTTGTTGATCGGGTTGACGCTGCTGCTGGTCGCGGGCGGCGAGGTGTTCAATGGCCTGAAGCTTCGCCAGCACCGGCTCGATGAGGCACGCGCCGATGCCGTGGAGCTTGCGCGCATTGCGGACCTCGACATGGCTCGCATTCTCCAGGGAACACGCCAGTTGCTGGCGACCCTGGCCACGCTGCCGGCGGATCGCGGCTGGGACGCTCGCGCCTGTGCGGTGCTCACGGCGACCGCGAACAGCGATTTCGAGTACGACCACCTCGTTGCGCTCGATCGCGGCGGCATCACCCAATGCAGCAGCAGTGGACCCTCGCGCATTGGCGCCCCGGTGCCTGACCCCGAGCTTTTCGGTCGCATTGTGGCGACTGCCGGCGTCACCGTGGGAAGCTACGGGATAGGGCAGGTGTCGGGCAACGAGCTGATCCGTGTCGGCTATCCCGTGGTCGACGGCGCAGGTACGTTGGTCGGCGCTGTCTATGCCGGCCTCAACCTGACCTGGTTGAATACCGCGATCGACCAATGGAAGCTCGGCGAAGGAGTTTCAGTCGATATCGCAGATCGCAACGGCATCCTGATCGCCCGCTATCCCAATTCGCGCGGCATCGGTCACCCAATATCCGACAACCTGAAACCATTCCTGTTTGAGGCGAAACCCGGGACCGCCGAGGTGACGGAAGCCAATGGTGTCGCCCGCCTCTATGGATACACTCCGATCAATGCCGAGGCGTCGGCCGGTCTTGCCGTGTTCGTCGGGCACGATCGGGCACCGATCTTCGCCAACATCAATCGTTTGATCTGGCTGAATGCCACCGTGGTTCTGGCGGCACTTCTGCTGGCTGGCATTGTTGCGGTGATTTTTGTCCGCCGTTTCCTGGCTCGACCCCTTAACCGCCTGTTGACCGTCGCGGAACGATGGCGCGGCGGTGACTGGTCGGCCCGCACCGGCGCCGCGAGTGGCATCCCCGAATTTGACGATTTGTCGGCGGCCTTTGACCGGATGGCCGCCGAGGTCTCTGCCCGCGAGGCGGAAGTCAGCGAGATGGCGCGCAGCGACGCCTTGACCGGCCTGCCCAATCGCCGGGCCTTTGTTGATGCGCTGGAACAGGCGCTCGCCCGAGCGCGCCGCGGCGAACAGGGTTTTGCGGTGCTCTATCTCGATCTCGATCATTTCAAGGACATCAACGACACCCTCGGGCATCCGGTCGGAGACCTGCTGCTCCAGGCCGTGGCGCAGCGGCTGCGCGCGGGCGTTCGCGAAATCGACACGGTCGCGCGCTTCGGCGGCGACGAATTCGCGGTAATCGAGGCGGCAATCCGAGAGCCCACCGACGCGGCGGTTCTCGCCGATAAACTCCTCAAAACGATCAGCGAACCGTTCTCGCTTCAGGGCAATGAGGTTCGCACGGGAACCAGCGTCGGGATCACCCTTTACGGCCCAGAGGCATCCGATGCCGAGACCCTGCTGTCGAACGCCGACATCGCGCTCTACCGGGCCAAATCGGAAGGGCGCGGCACCTACCGATTTTTCACCGACGCCATGGACGACGAGGTCCGGAGGCGGGTTGCGCTGGAGAGCGAGCTTCGCGCGGCGATCGAAACCGGGCAGTTGTTCCTGCTCTACCAGCCCCAGATCGACATTGAAACCGGGCGCATCACTGGCCTTGAGGCGGTGATCCGCTGGAACCATCCCGAGCACGGCGAAATCGCAGCCGACGCGTTTGTTCCGACGGCCGAGCGGAGCGGTCTCGTTGTGGCGCTCGGCCATTGGATGATGCGGGAAGCGTGCCGGCAGACCCGGGCGTGGCTCGATGCCGGCATCGCCCCGTGTGTGGTCGCGATGAACGTCTCGCACCTGCAGTTCAAGACACCGCTGGAACTGGAGCGAGACATCGCCACAATCCTGATGGAGACCGGGCTGGCGCCGGACAGGATCGAGCTTGAGGTGACCGAGAGCGTGGTGACGGAGGCCTCGCGCGAGCACAACGACGTGCTGGTGCGCCTGCGCCAGAGCGGCCTGCGGCTGGCGATCGACGATTTCGGCACGGGCTATTCGTCGCTCGGTTATTTGCGGCAGTTTCCGGTAGACCGAATAAAAATCGCGCAGCTCTTCATCAGGGATCTTCGGGCGGTCGCCGATTACGCCGCGATCGTCAAGGCCACCATCGGCCTGGCGCTGGCGCTCGACCTCAACGTCATCGCCACCGGCGTCGAGACCGCGGAGCAGCTGGAGTTGCTCCGCGCCTGGGGTTGCCGCGAGGCGCAGGGCGCCTACTTCGCCCCGCCGCTCCCGCCCGATGCGATCACCGAGCTGCTGCGACGGGGCCGGGTCGCGCCCTGGGTACAACCCCTCCCCGCCGAAGCCGCCGCCTGACTATGTAGTTCGGCGTGGGCGACCAGGCGGACCAGGTGCGCACGATCATGCGACCTTGGCCGAACTCGTGGGCCTCGCGGGCATTTGCTGACTCGGGTCCATAACCGTCATATAGAACGGCGATGACGCCGCGCGCGCACCAACTCGCCATCAGCCTGATCGTGTCGTGCGCGATGTTCATGCAATCGCTCGATTCGACGATCATCGCGACGGCGCTGCCGGCGATCGGCGCGTCGATCGGCGAATCTCCGCTACGGCTCAATGTGGCGATCACCTGTTACCTGTTGAGCCTGGCGGTGTTCATTCCGATCAGCGGGTGGACCGCCGACCGCTTTGGCGCGCGCCGGGTGTTCAGCGCGGCAATCATCGTGTTTACCGTGGGCTCGATCGGCTGCGGGTTGTCGAGCTCGCTGTGGATGCTGGTGGTCGCCCGCATCGTGCAGGGCATGGGCGGGGCGATGATGGTGCCGGTCGGCCGGCTCGTCCTGTTGAAGACCGTGCCCAAATCCGAGCTGGTGCGGGCGATGTCCTATGTCAGCGTGCCGGCCCTCGTTGGTCCGGTGATCGGCCCGCCGCTCGGCGGCCTGATCGTGACTTACGGCTCGTGGCCCTGGATCTTTTTCATCAACATCCCGATCGGCGTGCTCGGCGTGGTGCTGGTGCGCCTCTTCATCGAAAACCTCCCCGAGGCGACGGTGCGGCCGTTCGATCTGCGCGGGTTCATGCTGACCGGGATCGGGCTGGCGAGCCTCGCCTTCGGCTTCGAGATGATGGGACGGGGCGAACTCCCGATCGTCCTGGTGGCGGGGCTCCTCCTGGCCGGGGCGCTGTGCATGAGCCTTTATGTGCGCCACGCGAGGCTGGTCGACCATCCGATCATCGATCTCGCGCTGATGCGGATCCCGACTTACGCGGTGACGACGATCGGCGGCTTCATCTTTCGCATGGGGCTCGGCGCCTTGCCGTTCCTGATGCCGTTGATGCTGCAGGTCGAGTTCGGCCTCGACGCCTTGTCCTCGGGCCTCATCACCTTCGCCAGCGCCGCCGGGGCGATGAGCAACAAGCTTTTGGTCAGCCCGATCATCCGCGCCTTCGGCTTTCGCCGCGTGCTGATCGTCAATACAATCGTCAGTAGCTTGTTTCTGTTCTCCTATTCGTTTTTCCGGCCGACCACCCCGCACGCCGTCATTTTCCTGGCGCTCTTGGCGGGCGGGTTTTTCCGCTCGCTGCAGATGACCAGCATCAACACGCTCTCCTATGCCGACGTGCCACCCGGCATGCTGAGCCGGGCCACCAGCCTCACCAGCATGGCGCAGCAATTGTCGCAGAGCATCGGCGTCGGTACCGGCGCGCTGCTGCTCTACGTCATGCTCGGGGTCAATCACACCACGGTGCCGGGGCCCGCCGATTTTTCGTTCGCGCTCGCTTCGGTCGCCGCCCTCTCGATGCTGTCGGTGCCGTTCTTCCTCAGGATGTCGCCCGATGCCGGCGCCGAGGTCAGCGGCCGCGCCCTGGCGATCCCCGGGCGGCCGGCCGCCTCGGCCCTTGGGGCGGGCCGTCCCGGGGAGCCGGGGGAGTAAACCGGTTGCGGATCCTGGCCTGGAACATCCGGCAGGGTGGCGGTACGCGGCTTGCGGCGATCGCCCAGGCGCTGGCCGGGCACGATGCCGATATTCTCGTAATTTCAGAGTACCGCGGCGGCGAGGCGGCGAATCGGCTGCGCCAGGCGCTGACAGCCCTCGGCTACCCTTACGCAACGACACTGACCCCGCCGCCCGGCAGGAACGGCGTTCTGATTGCCGCACGGCACCCCTTCCGCGAGCACGGCGCGGTCAGCGATACCGTGCTTGAGCCCTACAAGATGCTCAGGGTCGAGTTTCCCGGCTTTCTCCTGTCCGGCATCTACATGCCCAACCTCTCGAAGAAAGTGCCGTACTGGGAGGCCTTGATCGCGTCCTTGGCACAGGATGCCGGCGGCCGTGCGCTGGCGATCGGCGATTTCAATACCTGCCGCGCCTATGTCGACGAGCCCGGCGCGATCGACGCCACCGCGCATTTCATGGACGAGGTTGAAGCGATCGGGTTTTGCGATTTGTGGCGCCGGCGCTACCCCGAGGGCCGCGAGTTTTCGTGGTACAGCACGCGCGGCAACGGGTTTCGCATCGACCACGCCTTTGTGTCGCCGGTACTGGCGGCGCGGGCCGGCGCGGTTCGTTATTCACACCAGGAACGCTTGGCGGGCCTCTCCGACCACTCGCCGCTGATCCTCGATCTTCAAGTTTGAGCCGGCTCGCGGTTTGACGCGATGTGACGGGCGGCGCTACTCGCGCATCAGCTTGTCGACGATCTCCTTGGGGATATCGTCTTTCCAGTTGCGCCCGGTGTTCCAGCCCCACGGGCGGATCGAGTCGCGCTCCTGGATCAGCGCCGCGATTTCGCGCTCGATCTCGGCGCCGTCGCGCTCGCCATTGGCCTGCTCGAGGTAAAGCACGTACAGCCGGTCCCAAATCTTGGTCAGCCGCGCGCTTTCCTCGGGCGTGAATGGAGGGATCGCGGAGGTCATGTATCCCGCTCTCTTACCCGTTCTAAGACCTGCGACGATAACACAGCTTGATTGGCGATGGGTTAAAATCGCCAAGAAAGTCGCGTGTTTTCAATCCCGACCCTGCACCCCTTCTCCCGGGCGCCGGCTGGCAGGCGCCGAATCAGCCGCGCAAAGAGACCGTTCGAGGCGGCGGGTCGGCGACGGGCCGGGGGTCATTCGATGACCTCGTCGGCGCCGGCGAGGATCGCGGGCGGGATCGTCAGGCCGAGCGCCTGCGCCGTCTTCAGATTGACCACCAGCTCGAATTTGGTCGGCTGCTCGACCGGCAGATCGGCCGGCTTGGCGCCTTTGAGGATTTTGTCGACATAGGCCGCGGCGCGCCTAAAAAGGTCTTTCAGATCGGGTCCGTAGCTTATCAGGCCGCCAATGGCCGCAAATTCGCGCCACGGATAGATCGCCGGCAGCTGGTGGCTCGCCGCGAGCGCGACGATCCGGCTTGCTTCGAAAAGGAAGACGGGATCGGTCGCGACGATCAGGGCTTCGGCGTGCTCGCGTGCCACGGTGTCGAAGGCGCCAGCGATATCGTCGGCAGCGCTGGCTTCGACTGGGACAAGTTCCGCGCGCAAGGTACGGGCCGCCTGCTGTGCGGCCTGCAACAAGGGGAGCTGCGTAGGGTTGAGGGGGTTGATCAGGAAGGCGATGCGCTCGGCGCCGGGAATTGCGGTCTTGAGCAACTGCAGCCACTTCCCCGCCATCTCCGGCGAGACTGTGGATAGGCCGGTGACATTGCCGCCCGGATGCGCGAGGCTGGCGACGAACCCGAGGCCGACCGGATCGCCGACAGCTCCCATAACGATCGGGATCGTTGAGGTCGCCTGTTTCGCAGCATACGCCCCTTGCGCCGTGCCGGTAACGATGACTTCCGGAGCGAGCCGCACCAGTTCGGCGGCGAGATCGGGAAGGCGCTCCACCTGTCCGTCCGCATAATGGACCTCGATCGCGATGTCCGCGTCGCCGTAGCCGAGCGCGCGCAGCCCCTCGCGGAATGGCTCAAGACCCGCCTCGACGGAAGCGCGCGATCCGGTCGCAAGGACAGCGATCCGCCGGCGCTTGGCCGTCTGCGCCCGGGCGGCGCGCGGCAGCAGCAACGCCCCGGCGGCGGCGAGGACGCGGCGGCGGGTTGGCGCTGGGCCGGGGGTCATTGGGTCAGTTGCCGACGGCGCGCATCGGCTCGCGGGCGCCGGCCAGCTGGCGCCGAATGAGGCGGGCATAGAGGCCGCCCTGGGCGACGAGGTCGGCGTGGGTGCCATGTTCGACGAGATGGCCCTGATCGAGGACGACCAGGAGGTCGGCGTGGCGCACCGTCGAGAGGCGGTGGGCGATGACGATCGTCGTGCGGTCGCGCATCAGGGCGTCGAGCGCGTGGCGGACCTGCGCCTCGCTGACCGCGTCCAAATGCGAGGTCGCCTCGTCGAGGATCAGGGTCGGCGCGTTCTTCAGAAAGGCGCGGGCGATCGCGACGCGCTGGCGCTGCCCGCCCGACAGTTGCACGCCGCGTTCGCCGACCCGCGTGTCGAGCCCCTCGGGCAGGGTGGCGACGAAATCGGCGAGCGCGGCCTCGTCGAGCGCCCGCGCGATCGCCGCCTCGTCGGCGTCGGGCCGGGCGAGGCTCACATTGGCGCGCAGCGTGTCGTTGAAGAGGTAGGTGTCCTGCGACACGAGCGAGATGCGCGCGCGCAGATGGTCGAGCTCGAAATCCCTGAGGTCGACGCCGTCGATCAGGATTTCCCCTACCGCCGGGTCCCAGAAGCGCAGGAGCAGGTTGGCGAGCGTCGTCTTGCCGGCGCCCGACGGGCCGACGATCGCGACCGTCGCCCCCGCGGGGATATCGAGGCTGACGCCTTCGAGCGCCGCCCGGCGCGCCCCGGGATAGGCAAAGGATACGTCGGCGAAGCGGACCCTCGAGCCACCGACCGGGGCGG
>DATCQF010000415.1:0-2547 GCA_036569735.1 Allostellaceae bacterium
CGATCTACTTGAACGAAATCTGTCCGCGCGCCGGCGAGGTTGCCCTTCTGATCGAGGCTGCACGGTCTTATGATCGCCCTGAGGCTGAGCGGCAGGGCAGCGGCGATGCGGCGCTTCGATGCAATCGTGATCGGCGGCGGGCTGGTCGGCACGGCGATCGGCTATGGCCTCGCCGATGCCGGGCTCAAGGTTGCCCTCCTCGACGAAGGCGATGTCGCCTATCGCGCCTCGCGCGGCAATTTCGGGCTCGTTTGGGTGCAGAGCAAGGGCCTCGGCGCGCCCCATTATCAGCGCTGGACGCGGGGCTCGGCCGCGGCGTGGCCGGGCTTTGCCGCCGAGCTCGAGGAGCGCACCGGGGTCGCCATCGGGCTCGAGCAGAACGGCGGGCTGCAGCTTTGCCTCGGCGAGGACGACCTCGCCAAACGCCGCGCCATGATGGAACAGATGCGCCGCGAAGCCGGCAATTTCGGCTTCGATTACCGCATGTTGGGTCACGCCGAACTGGCCGAAATGCTGCCCGGGATCGGTCCCGCGGTGGCCGGCGCCTCGTGGACGCCCTATGACGGGCACGTCAATTCGCTCGCCCTCTTTCATGCGCTGCACCGGGGGTTTGCCGCCAAGGGCGGGACCTACCTGGCGAACTGCACCGTCACGGAAGCCGTCGCCGCGCCCGGCGATTTCCGCATCGAGGCGGGAGGCGAGGCAATCCTCGCGCCCAAAATCGTGCTCGCCGCGGGGCTCGGCAATGCCGGGCTGGCGCCGCTCTTCGGGCTCCACGCGCCGGTGCGGCCGCAGCGCGGCCAGATCCTGGTGACCGAACGCACGAATCGGGCCTGGCCGATCCCCTTGGGCAGCATCCGGCAGATTCCCGAAGGCAGCATCCTCCTCGGCAGCAGCGAGGAGGAAGTCGGCTTCGACACCGGCCAGAAGCCCGAGATCATGCAACAGATCGCGCGCCGCGCGGTTCTGTCGTTTCCCTGGCTCGCCGAACTGCAGATCGTGCGCGCCTGGGCGGCGCTCAGGGTGATGCCGCCCGACGGCCTGCCGATCTATGACCAATCCGAGCGCTTCCCCGGCGCCTTCACCGCCAATTGCCACAGCGGCGTCACCCTGGCGGGAGCGCATGCCAAATTGTTCGCGCCGATGGTCGCCAAGGGAGCGCTCGATTCGGTGCTGGACCCGTTTTCGGCCAGGCGTTTCGATGTTCCGGCCGCGGCCTGACAGCGCTGCCGCGACGATCGCCGTCGAGGTCGAGGGGCGCACCGTCCTCGTACCGGACGGCGCGTCGGCGGCCGCGGCGGTGCTGGTGGCGGGGCTGGCGAGCATCCGCGACACGCCGGTCGGGCATAGCGAGCGAGCGCCCTATTGCATGATGGGCGTGTGCTTCGATTGCCTCGCCGAGATCGACGGCGTACCCAACCGGCAAAGCTGCATGGTCACCGCGCGGCCCGGCATGCGGATCCGGCGCCAGCGCGGCGCGCGTAAGATCGAGATGGCATGACCGTCGATTTTGCCATTGTCGGCGCCGGACCGGCCGGGATGGCGGCGGCGGCGCTGGCCGCCGAACTCGGCCTCGATACCATGCTGATCGACGAAGCGGACGCGCCCGGCGGGCAGATCTACCGCGCCATCGAGCGCGCGCCGGAAGCTTCCCCGCTCGGTGCCGACTATCTCGCCGGACATCGGCTGGCGGCGGATTTGCGCGCCAGCAAGGCACGCTATCTCCCGGCCACCACGGTGTGGCACATCGATCCCGCGGCGCCTCCCGTCGGCATGCTGTCCTTCTCCGCCGACGGCCACAGCGAGACCGTCGCCGCGCGGCGCATCCTCCTCGCCACCGGCGCGATCGAGCGTCCGGTGCCGATCCCGGGCTGGACCTTGCCGGGCGTGATGACGGTCGGGGCCGCGCAGATCCTCTTGAAGACCGCCGGTTTCGTGCCCGAAGGCCGCGCCGTGCTCGCCGGACAAGGGCCGCTCCTCTACCTCGCCGCGCTGCAGCTCGCCCGCGCCGGTGCGCCGCCGGCCCTGGTGCTGGAGACGACGCCGCGCGCGAATTACGCCGCCGCGGTACGGCATTCCGGCCGATTGTGGGCGGGCCGCCGCGATCTCGGCCGAGGATTGGCGCTCTTCTTCGGACTGTCGCGCGCCGGCGTAGCGGTGCATCGCGGGGTGCGCGGGCTGCGCGCGCTCGGCCGCCACCGGGTGGAGCGCGTCGCCTGGGACGGTGGCGAGATCGCCGCCGACCATCTCTTTCTTCATGAAGGCGTGATCCCCAACACCCAGATCAGCCTCGCTCTCCAACTGGCGCATCGCTGGGACGAGGAACAGCTGTGCTGGCGCCCGGTCGCCGACGATTGGGGCCGCACCAGCCTCGCGGCGATCGCGATCGCCGGCGATGGCGCGGGGATCGCGGGGGCCAGGGCGGCGGCGCTGTCGGGCCGGCTCGCCGCGCTCGACGCGGCCGCCGCGCTCGGGAAAATCGAGGAGGCCGAGCGCGACCGCCGGGCGCGGCCGATCCGCGCTGATCTTGCCCGGGAACGCGCGATC
>DATCQF010000416.1:0-3937 GCA_036569735.1 Allostellaceae bacterium
CCCGCCGATGCACCGTCGACCCCTTATGCCGCCGCCGGCGATTGGGTCTTCGCCGCGATGCTGTTGCTCGGCATGGTTCCGGTGCTGCGGCGCCGGCGCTAAATCGAGGTCAGCCCGGCAAGCACCGCGATTGACACAGCAATCCACCTATCGCAAGTTGCACTTAAGCATTGACGGCATACCATGGTATGAGTTACACGCCCGCACTCTTCAATTGCGTGCGGGCAAATGGCGATATCACGACCGGTCGGGCGGCCAGGCCGCCAGAAATCAGACAAACCGAACCCGATCGACGTGCAGGTCGGTTCGCGCGTTCGGCTGCGCCGCAACATGCTCGGGTACAGCCAGGAGAAGCTCGGCGAGGCGATCGGCCTGACCTTTCAACAGGTGCAGAAATACGAGCGGGGCGCCAATCGCATCGGCGCGAGCCGACTGCATGAGCTGAGCCGGGTCCTCGATGTGCCGGTGTCGTTCTTCTTCGACGACATCGATCCGGTGCGCGCGCCGGCGATCCCGGGCGGCTTTGCCGAGCCGGCGGCGGAGGGGTTCGACTCCGACCCGTTGCGGCGCCGCGAAACGGTCGAACTCGTCGACGCCTATTACGCGATCGACGATCCCGCGGTGCGCCGCCGCCTCTTCGAACTGGCCAGGACGCTCGCCGCGGAGGGCGAGCGGGCCGCCGGTAAAACCCCTGCCCGGTCCACCCGGCGGGTGCGGCGCCAAGATCCTGCTTGACGGTGCGGGCTGCAGACTCGACAAGGTGCCACCGCTGGCGGGGCATCGGTAACAACCACATCCACCCGACGGCGCCCGGCATCTGCTCAGGACGATGAGGGAGATTGTCTCTTGCCCAAGCACGATTTTGTTTTTACCAGCGAGTCGGTATCGGAAGGGCATCCCGACAAGGTTTGCGATCGCATCTCCGACGCGATCGTCGACACCTACCTTTCGGCTGAGCCGCAGGCGCGCTGCGGTGTCGAAACCCTGGCAACGACCAACCACATCGTGCTGGCCGGCGAGGTGCGCGGACCGGCCTCGATCACCAAGGAGATGCTGATCGATGTGGCGCGCCACGCGGTCCGCGACATCGGCTACGAGCAGGAAGGCTTTCATTGGCAACACGCCCAGGTCGATTGCCTGATCCACGGCCAATCGACCGATATCGCCCAGGGCGTCGACGCCGCCGGCAACAAGGACGAGGGGGCGGGCGACCAGGGCATGATGTTCGGCTATGCCTGCACCGAGACCCCCGAACTGATGCCGGCGCCGATATTCTATGCGCACGCCATCCTGCGCTCCCTGGCCGAAGCGCGGCACTCGGGAGCCGCCCCGCTGCTCGGCCCGGACGCCAAGAGCCAGGTCACCTTGCAATATGTCGCCGGTAAGCCGGTGCGGGCGACGGCGGTACTGGTTTCGGCGCAGCATTCCGACAGCATCGGGCAGGAGGAGGTGCGCGAGATCATTCGGCCGCACGTCGTCAACGTCCTCCCGGACGGCTGGATGTGCGACGAGCCGCATTTTTATGTCAACCCGACCGGGCGCTTTGTGATCGGCGGTCCCGACGGCGACGCGGGCCTAACCGGCCGCAAGATCATCGTCGATACCTATGGCGGGGCGGCACCGCATGGCGGCGGCGCGTTTTCCGGCAAGGACCCGACCAAGGTCGATCGCTCGGCCGCCTACGCGGCGCGCTACCTCGCGAAGAACGTCGTTGCCGCGGGCCTGGCGGAGCGCTGCACGATCCAGGTTGCCTATGCGATCGGCATGCCCAAGCCGCTGTCGGTCTATGTCGAGACCGACGGCACCGCCCGGGTCGACGAAGACAAGCTGTCGCGCGTGCTGCAGGAACTGATGGATCTGTCGCCGCGCGGCATCCGCACCCATCTCGGGCTCAACAAGCCGATCTATGCCCGCACCTCCGCCTACGGCCATTTCGGCCGCGCGCCCGAGCCCGATGGCGGCTTTTCCTGGGAACGGCTCGATCTCGTCGACGCGTTGCGCGGCGCTTTCTAAGGTGGCTGCGCCGGGGCGCTTTGCCGGGGTGCCTTGACTGAAGCGCCGCCGCAATCCGCTCGGCGCGTTTACGGCCGCCGCCGCGGTCGCCCGTTGCGGCAGGGTCGGCGCCTTCTCGCCGAAAGCCTGTTGCCGCGGATCGCCGTAACGCTGCCCGACGCGGGACCGCTCGACCCCAAAATCCTGTTCCCGGCACCGCCGCCGCCGGCGGTGTGGCCCGGGGCGGTGTGGCTTGAGATCGGCTTCGGCGCCGGCGAGCATCTCGCCCACCAGGCCGAGCAGCACCCCGAAATCGGCTTTATCGGCTGCGAGGTGTTCGAGAACGGGATCGCCCGGCTGCTCGGCGACACCGCGCACCGCGAACTCGGCAACATCCGCATTTTTGCCGACGACGCGCGGCTGCTGCTCGATTGCCTGACGCCGGCCTCGATCGGTCGGGTCTTCATCCTGTTCCCCGATCCGTGGCCGAAGGAGCGCCATCACAAGCGCCGGCTCGTCGCGCCCGCGACGCTCGACCGCCTCGCCATTGTCATGCAGCCGGGGGCGGAACTTCGCCTCGCCACCGACGACCCGGGCTATCTCGTGTGGATGCTGGAGCACGTCACGGCGCACCCGGAATTCGAGTGGCTGGTGCGTGGGCCCACCGATTGGCGCGAGCGCCCGCCCGACTGGCCGGCAACCCGCTATGAGGAAAAGGCCCGCGCCGCTGGCCCGTCGAGCGGGCGTACCCCGGTTTTCCTCCGCTTTGTCCGGCGCGGCCCTGACGTAGTCCTGAAGTGACACCCAGCGGAACTAGCGCCTGGGAGCGCTCGATCGCTACCCGCCCCTTGATGGGGGAGGGCAGGGTGGGTGTGGTGACCGCCGATGAAGCCTCAGCCGACATGAAGAAACATCCCACCGAAGGAGCGCACGGTCGAGCGCGCGCGCTGCGGGAGGCAATGACCGAGGCCGAGCGACGAATTTGGCGGATGCTTCGCGCGGCAGATCGAGGGATTTCGCTTTCGCCGGCAGGTGCCGGTCGGTCGCTATATCGCCGACTTTGTCTGCCACGAAGCTGGGTTGATCGTCGAAATCGATGGCGGCCAACACGACGCCGCCTCACGGCATGAAGTCGAGCGCAGCCGGTTTCTTGAAGGGCAGGGGTACCGGATGCTGCGGTTTTGAAACAACGAGGTGCTGGCAAATCCGGAGGGAGTCTTCACGACAATTGCCGCCGTCCTCGCCGCGGCAGCACCCCCACCCCGCCCTCCCCCATCAAGGGGGAGGGGGTGAGCAGGATATTTCAGGTACTTCCTCGATTACGCGCGGCGCGCCGGACCAAAAAGGAGCCGCCCCCGCCCCTGGTTTTGCGCTTGCCATCAATGTCGCACCGCCTATATATGGCCGATAAAAGTCCCCATAGGCTCCGCTTGGGCAAGAAAGCCTGGGCGGGCCGGTTGTTGGAGTGGGCCCGACGGCCCACTTTTTGTTTGCGCTCTGTTTTCTCTGCCAGGACGGGAACCGGTTGCCGATCGACACGAACGAGATTGTCCGCATCATCGAGCCCGCGCTTGACGCGATGGGGTATCGCGTGGTGCGGGTCGCGCCGACCGGCGCGCGCCAGGCCACCCTCCAGGTGATGGCCGAGCGCCGCGACGAGGTGCCGATGACGGTCGACGACTGCGCCCAGATAAGCCGGTCGATCTCGGCGCTGCTCGATGTGGCGGACCCGATCGCCGAGGCCTATACGCTCGAGGTCAGCTCGCCCGGGATCGATCGCCCGCTGGTGCGCCCGGAAGATTACGACCGCTTTGCCGGGTTCGCCGCCAGGATCGAGCTCGCTGCGCCGCAGGACGGCAGGAAGCGCTTTCGCGGGCGGCTGCTCGGACGGGCGGGCGACCATGTCCGTCTGGCGGGCGACGCGGGCGAAGTCCGCCTGCCGTTT
>DATCQF010000417.1:0-1672 GCA_036569735.1 Allostellaceae bacterium
CCTTCGACCCCGCTCATATCCTCAACCCCGGCCGCATGGTCGAGGGCAGCTGAGCGGTGCACACCGATTTCTCGCTGGCGCAACTGGCCGACCCGGATACCGCGGCATCGGAAAAGATCCTGCGGGCCTGCGTCCATTGCGGCTTCTGCCTCGCAACCTGCCCGACCTATGTGCTGCTGGGCGACGAACTCGACAGCCCGCGCGGCCGCATCTACCTGATCAAGAACATGCTCGAAGCGGGCGGCCCCGATGGCGCCGCGCCGATCAGCCCCGAGCCGATCAGCCCGGAGACCGTAAAGCATGTCGACCGCTGTCTCTCGTGCCTCGCCTGCATGACGACCTGCCCGTCCGGGGTCAACTACATGCATCTGGTCGACCATGGCAGGCGCCATATCGAGGCGCATTACCGCCGCCCTCGGGCCGAGCGGCTGCTGCGCCATGTGCTCGGGCGGGTGTTGAGCCGGCCGGCCTGGCTGCGCGCCGCGCTCTACGGCGCCCGCCTGGCCAAGCCCTTCGCCGGCCTCATGCCGACGCGCCTGCGCCCGCTGCTGGCGCTGGCGCCGCGGGCGGTTCCGGCGGCCTCGCCGATGGACCGGCCGCAGATTTTCCCGGCCGCGGGCGAGCGGCGGATGCGGATCGCGCTGTTGCCCGGCTGCGCCCAACAGGTCTTGGCGCCCGAGATCAACGAGGCGACGATCCGGCTGTTGACCCGGCACGACTGCGAGGTCGTCGTCGCGCCGGGCAGCGGCTGCTGCGGCGCGCTTCAGCACCACCTCGGCGACGAGGCGCCGGCGCTCGCCTTGGCCCGCGCGAACATCGATTCCTGGGAGCGCGCGGGGGTGCTGGGCGGGCTCGACGCAATCGTCGCCAACGCCTCGGGCTGCGGGACGATGGTCAAGGATTACGGGTTCCTCCTGCGCAACGATCCGGCCTATGCGGAAAAAGCCGCGCGGATCGCCGCGCTCGCCCGCGATGTCAGCGAAACCGTCGCCGAACTCGGCCTTGGAGCCGCAAACCGCGCCATGCCGGCTTTGCGGGTCGCCTATCATTCCGCCTGCTCGCTGCAGCACGGCCAGGGGGTCGAGCGCGAACCCCGCGCCTTGCTCGCCGCCGCCGGGTTTCTGGTGGTCGAGGTGCCGGAAGGCCACCTGTGCTGCGGCTCGGCCGGGACCTACAACCTCTTGCAGCCGGAGCTGGCCTCGGCGCTGCGCGAGCGCAAGCTGGCCAACATCGCGCTGACCCGCGCCGATCTCGTCGCCACCGGCAACATCGGCTGCATCACCCAGCTGTCGGGCGACGCGCCGCTGCCGGTCGTGCACATTGTCGAACTGCTCGATTGGGCGACCGGCGGGCCTATTCCCCGGGGATTGCCCCGGGCAGTTGCCGGGCTTGCCGCAGACGGCGGCGCGCCACCACCGGGATCAGCAGCGACAGGGTGAGCGCGGCAAGCCCGATGAGGCTCGGCCACAGCACCTCGTGAGGCCAATCGGCGCCGCCAAGCAGGACCCGCCCGCCGGCCGCGCCGAGATCGACATAGGCGATTGTCAGCGGCAACTGGCCGATCAGCGAGCCAAAGGCGTAGGCGCCGAGCCGCAAGCGGGTGAGCCCCAGGGCATAATTGGTCAGGCTGTGCGGGATCAGCGGCACCAGACGCAACATCGCGACCATGCGC
>DATCQF010000418.1:0-1788 GCA_036569735.1 Allostellaceae bacterium
GCAGCCCACTGCCGGCCCCGGCGGCCGCAACCGCGGCAGCCGATGATTAGTGACGAGGTTCAGGTATCCCAACTCGACTCGTGGAACATCTCCTCCACCGCGATCGCCCGGTCGATCAAGCCCTGATCAAGCGAATAGCGGACGAAATCTTCGAGGTTGGCGCGGTTCGCCTTGATGCCCGAGGGCCACGGATCGGGGCCCATCTCCGCCGCCTCGGCCTCGAACTCGTTCCGGGCAAACGCGAGCTGCGCGTATCCGGGATCGTCATAGAAGCCGCGCGACTGTACTTTGGAATCCTCCCACATGCTCATGACCGCCCGCGCCAGCCAGGGATGCGCCTCGATGATCGGGCGCTGAACCGCGATCAGGTGCATGATCGGATAGTAGCCGTGCTTGCGGTAATGCCCGAGCGCCTCCGCCTTGCGATCCGCGAACAGCGGCCGCACGCGATCCCGCGCCGCGAGGACCGCGGGCGGCGGGTGGGGATAGATCATCGCGTCGACTGCACCGTCTATGACCAGCCGCGCGACATCGGTGCCCGGGGCGACGCGCTCCAACATGACACCGGCGCGCTCCGCCAGCGGCAGCACTTCGTCCGTCGCCACCACCCAGCGGATCTTCCTCCAGGGAACTGCGTAGTCGAAAGTGAGGTCGCCGAGGGCGAGAACCGACATCGTCGTCTGGAAAGACCGGATCACCACTCGCTTGCCGGCCAGATCCTGCGGCGTCTCGATCCCCGATGCGACATTGACGAAGATGTGATTCTGGCTGAACAAGCGCCGGGGAAAGACCGGAATGCCGACGAACGGCGCGCCGCGGCTGGTGGCGATCACATGCGAGGAGAGCGAGGTCTCGGCGAGGTCAAACTCCTTGTTCTGCAGGAAGCGCTCGTGCCGGTCGATGCCGTCGCGACGCGGCGGCGACATGCCGACCTCCAAAACCCGCAGGTTCAGCCCGGCGGGCGCCTTGGCCATCCCCATGAACAGCGGCACATGACGGTCGTAGCGCTCGAGCGCGATCGTGAGGTTGAGTTCGCTCATGGCCAATTGTCCGGTCGCGGGCGTTCCAGACCTCACTTTGAGCCGACGCGACCGGAATTGCCAGCGTGCGGCGCCGCCAACGGCTTCTATCCCGCCCGCCCCAGCAGGCGCGCGGCGTTGCCGAACAGCACCTTGTCGAGCACCCTTTCGGCAAAGGGCAGCCGGCAGAAACGTTCGACCGTCTCTTCGAACGGCAGCGCCGGATAGGCCGTGCCGAACAGGAACCGATCCTGGAGGTAGCCGTTCGCCGCCTCGACATACATCTGCCCGCCGGGCAGGAACAGGTACATGTCCGGGGAAACCCAGACGTTGGTCCGGCGGAAGGCGACCCCCAGGATCTCGGTGACCCAGGGCCAGCTGCCATGTGCGGCGATGATCTGCAGCTTCGGGTGCCGGGCGGCGAGCCGGTCGACCTGCACCGGGTGGCTGAACGTCAGATCGGGCCCGGCGTTGCCCCCCGCCATCAGCAGCACCGGCGTCGCGGCATCCTCGCAATCGCCGAAAATCGGCGCGAGCGACGGGTCGTCGGCGTATTTCGGGTCATCGGCACAGCCGCTCTCGACAACGACGCCCTTGAAGCGGGCGTCTTCGAGGATGCGGCGGATCTCC
This sequence comes from Allostellaceae bacterium, assembly GCA_036569735.1. Lineage (GTDB taxonomy): Bacteria > Pseudomonadota > Alphaproteobacteria > ATCC43930 > CGMCC-115725 > DATARH01. The sequence goes on from DATCQF010000418.1 coordinate 1,650, forward strand.
ACGCGCGCCTCGCTCACATCGGCGATATCGATGCCGCCATAGCCGATAAAGCGGTCCGGGTGGCGGGAGACCAGCTCGGCAATGGCGGAGTTGCTTACGCGCCCCATATGCCGGCCTGCCAGCCGACCCGTGACGACCC
>DATCQF010000419.1:0-3903 GCA_036569735.1 Allostellaceae bacterium
GATCTACACCGGGCGGTCGCCTTTGACGGTGACCCGGTTGCCCGAGCGGGTGTGCGGCCAATAGTCCCACATCGCGTGGTGCTGGACGCAGCGGTTGTCCCAGAACGCGATCGAATTGGGCTGCCAGCGAAAGCGGCACTGGAACAGCGGGTTGGCCATGTGCTTGTAGAGGTACTGCAGGATACCGGCGCTCTCGTCGCGCGGGATGCCGTTGATGTACCGGGTGAAGCCCTCGTTGACGTAAAGCGCCTTTTTGCCGGTCACCGGATGGGTGCGCACTACCGGGTGGTCGGCATAGGGGTAGTTCGGTTTGTCGGCGACCCCGTAATTGGCGTACTGGCCGCGGTAATGCTCGCCGTTGTGCCGGGCGGTCAGGCCCTCGAGATAGGTCTTCATGCGCTCCGACAGCGCGTCGTAGGCGGCGTACATGCTGGCGAACAGGGTGTCGCCGCCCTTGGGCGGGCATTGCCGGATGTAGAGGATGCTGCCCATCGGCGGCTCGGGGTCGCAGGACACATCGGTGTGCCAACCCTCGCCGTTGGCGCGCGGCGAATCCTTGTCGGCGTGGATGACCATCAGCTCGGGATGGCCGGGCTCGGCGGGCGCCGCCGGGTGAACGTGCAAGTCGCCGAACTTGCGCCCGAAATCGAGGTGCTGCTCCGGGGTCAGGTGCTGGTCGCGAAAGAAGATGACCAGGTTCTCGGCGAGCGCGCGATGGATCTCGTCCATCTGCCGGTTGCTGAGCTCTCGCGACAAGTCGACCCCGTCGATCTCGCCGCCGATGATCGGGGTCAGCTTGTCGATCGCGATCGTCTCGTAAGGCGCCGACTCGTCTGGGGTGTGCCTGATGCGGGGTCCACTTCGGTCGCGAAATAGTGTCATGGCGTTGTCCTTCCGCGCGGCGCTGGCGATGCTCGAAGGTAACCCTCGCTTGTGCCGCGGTAAAGCGCGGCTCGAATATGGCTGCCGCGCGGTATAGTCGGGGGAACCAGGGAAAACCGGAGGACCCATTGAAAATCACCCGCTTTGTACCCGCGCCGGACGGCGGCTCACGGTTTGTCGACCTCGAGGTCGCCATCGACAACGCCCAGACCGATGCCTTCGGGCACACCAGCCATCGCTCGCGGGTCATTCCGGCACAGAGCACGGTGCTCGGCCAGTTGCCGGCGGGCCTCGAGCAGGATTGGCACCCGGCGTCGCGCCGGCAGATTCTCGCCATTCTGTCGGGCACCGTCGAGATCGAGGTCAGCGACGGGCAGAAGCGGCGGCTGGGACCCGGCGACATGTTCCTTGCCGACGATTGCGGAAGCCGCGGCCACAAGACCCGCACGATCGGCGGCCCCGCGACGATCCTGTTTGTCCACCTGCCGGCCGATCTCGCTCTTGGGTGAGCTATTCCCCGAAGACCCGGCGGAAGATCGTGTCGACTTTCAGCTGCAGAACTCGACCTTGTGCGACGCGACACAGGCGTGCCCTGAGACGGCGCCGCTGATCACTCTCCCTTGTCCTCGATCAATGCTTCGATAGGAACGCCGAGTGCGCGCGCTATCCGGTCGAGCGTCTCCACGCTGCCCTGCTTTCGCCGTGTCTCGATTTGCGCAATCAGATCGCGGCCGACGCCCGATTTGAACGACAGATGCAGCTGCGTCCAGCCCCGGTATTCGCGCCAAGCCTTGATCGGATGGGCGCCATCGAGTTCTGCCTCAACGACCTCGATTGGGATCGTAACTTCGACGGGCACACCGCGCTCGCGCTCGATTCTGGCGGCGAAGGTGGCATCCTCCGCGCGCGCCGCCGCTACCGCAGCAATGTCGTTGGCATCCTCGCCGATGTCGTTGCTCATTCCCCGAAGACGCGGGCGAAGATCGTGTCGACGTGTTTCAGGTGGTAGGCGGTGTCGAACGAGGCGTCGATCGCTTGGGCCGAGAGAAAGCGGGTGATTTCGGGGTCGGCCTTCAACAGGTCGGCAAAGCGGCCCTTGCCGTGCCAGGCCGCCATCGCGTGCGTTTGCACCAGGCGATAGGCGTCTTCGCGGCTCATCCCGGCCTGGGTCAGCGCCAGGAGGAACCGTTGCGAGTCGACGAGGCCGCCGAGCGCATCGAGGTTGGCCCGCATCCGCTCGGGATCGACGATCATGCGGTCGACGAGGGTGGCCAGGCGGTTCAGCGCGAAATCGAGCGCGATCGTCGCGTCCGGGGCGATGATGCGCTCGACCGAGGAATGCGAGATGTCGCGCTCGTGCCAGGTGACGACATTTTCGAGGGCCGGGATGATGCTCGCGCGCACCACCCGGGCGAGCCCGGTCAGGTTCTCCGACAAGACCGGGTTGCGCTTGTGTGGCATCGCCGACGAACCCTTCTGGCCTTCGGCGAAATACTCCGACGCCTCGCGAAGCTCGGTGCGCTGCAGGTGGCGGATCTCGGTGGCGAGCCGTTCGATCCCGGCGGCGACCAGCGCCAGCGCCATGAAGAACGCGGCATGGCGGTCGCGAGGGATGATCTGCGTCGACACCGGTTCGGGGACGAGGCCGAGCTTTTTCGCGACATGCGCCTCCACCCTTGGGTCGATGTTGGCGAAGGTGCCGACGGCGCCGGAAATCGCGCAGGTCGCGATCTCGCGCCGCGCGGTGACGAGGCGCTCGCGGTTGCGGGCGAATTCGGCCCAGTGGCCCAGGAGCTTCAGCCCGAACGTCGTCGGCTCGGCATGGACCCCGTGGCTGCGCCCGATCGTCGGGGTGTATTTGTGCTCGACGGCGCGCCGCTTCAGCGCCGCCAGCACCCGGTCGAGGTCGGCGATCAGCAGGTCGGCGGCATCTTTCAGCTGCACCGCGAGGCAGGTGTCGAGGACGTCGCTCGACGTCATGCCCTGGTGGACGAAGCGCGCCTCGGGCCCGACATGCTCGGCGAGGTTGGTGAGGAACGCGATCGTCTCGTGATGCGTCTCACGCTCGATCTCGGCGATGCGCGCGACCTCGAAGGCGCCCTTGTCGCGCACCGTGCGCGCCGCGCTTTCCGGGATCACCCCGAGCGCCGCCTGGGCCTCGCAGGCATAGGTCTCGATAGCGAGCTGGATGCGGAAAGCGTTTTCGGGCTCCCAGATCGCCGCCATTTGCGGCCGGCTGTAGCGTGGGATCATGCCGGGGCAACCTCGGTCAGGATAGGCGTGTCAACTCCGGGATTGTAGCCGAGCCGGACCAGCGCGGCGAGCATGTGCTGCGGCACCGGCGCGCTGACCGCGATCGGCGGCTTCGCGGGATAGAGCGGCAAGGCGATGGCGCGGGCATGGAGCTGGAGCGGGGAATCATCCGGGCCGCCGTAAGCCGGGTCGCCGACGACCGGACAGCCGAGCACCGCGCAATGCACCCGGATCTGATGGGTGCGCCCGGTGCGCGGCCGCAGCTCGAGCCACGCGCGCCCGTCCTTCGCGCCAAGCACGCGATAGTCGGTGATCGCGCGCTGCCCGGCCGGGTCGACCACCATGCGCCAGCCGGTGGTGCCGCGGGTTTCTTTGCGCAGCGCCGCCTCGATCCGTCCGGCGGGTTGGGTGGGCACACCCGCCACGATCGCCCAATACACCTTCTCGACCTGGCCCTCGGCAAAGAGGCGTCCGAGCCGGCGCAGCGCCTTCGGATGGCGGCCGAGCACGAGGCAGCCCGAGGTGTCGCGGTCGAGCCGGTGGGCGAGCGCCGGCGGTCGCGGCAGGCCGAAGCGCAACAGCGGAAACCAGTGCTCGAGATGCGGCCCGCCGCCCGGGCCGGAATGGACCGGGATGCCGGCCGGCTTGTCGATCACCAGCACCAACCCGTCGCGGTACAGCACGCGCTCCAAAAGCGTGGCCGGAAGCGTGCCGATACCGGGTGCCGATAGCCCCCACCCTCCCGCACCTGACGGCGCGGGTCCCTCC
>DATCQF010000420.1:0-4174 GCA_036569735.1 Allostellaceae bacterium
GGCATAGGCCGCGTCATCGATGAGGCCCGTTGTGCGATAGCGCGCGACGAGGGCATCGATCAGCGCACCCGACGCGCGCACCGCCTCGCCATCCCTCGCGCCATCGGCTCTGGCCCGCCGCCATACCCGGCGCTGCAGCACCCGGCGCAAATTCTCGCCCGAACTGGCGTAGCGCTCGAGGTAGGCCAGCGCCCATTTTTCGAGGAGCGCGCGATCGACCGGCGCCGGTGCGGCCTGTCGCCCGGTCTCGCCGGCAGGCTCAGAGTTCGATCGCATGGGCCGCACCACCTTCCGTGCCGACGATCCTGCGTCCTTCGAGACGCCCGCTGGGCGGGCTCCTCAGGATGACGACCGTTTTGCGTGGCATTCAACATTTACGTCATCCTGAGGAAGCCGCGCCCTTCGAGACGCCGCCTTGTGGCGGCTCCTCACGATAAGGGCGGCTGTCTCGAAGGACGCAGGGTGAAGAGTCCGATCTCTAACCGGGAGGCACTGGGCGAATTGACAGCACTCCCGCCCATCCTCATACTCCGCCGCTTTCCTGCCCGGTGCTTCGGGGGTGCGGCTCGGCCGGCCTCGCGGCGAGGAGAGTGGCGATGATGCGCGATCCCGGCAATGAGAGCCGGCGTCTGGCGGCGGCTCTGGGGGTCGCGGCTGACGCGGAGCGGCGACGACGATAATTCGCGTCCGCCCATTCATTCCGCAATCATCTATCGCGATCCATCGCGCAGGAGAAAACCCGTGATTTCAGCTGTAATGCCGACCTATGGCCGGTGGGATGTTTCCGTCGAGCGGGGCGAAGGCTGCTATCTCCATGCCACCGACGGCCGCAAGTTCCTCGATTTCACCAGCGGCATCGCCGTCACCTCATTGGGGCATTGCCACCCGCGCCTCATTGCGGCGATCACCGCCCAGGCGCAGAAGCTGTGGCATGTTTCCAACCTCTTTCAGATCCCCGGCCAGCAGAAGCTCGCCGAGCGGCTCGTCGCCAACAGCTTTGCCGACACCGTGTTCTTCAACAATTCGGGGGCCGAGGCGGTCGAACTGTCGATCAAGGTCGCGCGCAAATACCAGAGCCAGACCGGCCATCCCGAGCGCTACCGGGTGATCGGGTGCAACGGCTCGTTCCACGGGCGCAGCTTTGCCACGCTCGCCGCGGCCGGGGCGGAAGCCTACCTCAAGGGCTTCGGCCCGGTGATGGACGGGTTCGACCACGTCGCGTTCAACAATTTGAACGAGATGCGCAGCGCGGTCACCGACCAGACCGCGGCGATCCTGGTCGAGCCGGTGCAGGGTGAAGGCGGGGTGCGCGCCCCCTCGGCCGACTATCTGAAGGGACTGCGCGCGATCTGCGACGAGTACGGCCTCCTATTGGTGTTCGACGAGGTGCAGTGCGGCATGGGCCGCACCGGCAAGCTGTTCGCCCATGAATGGGCCGGGATCGCGCCCGATGTGATGGCGGTGGCGAAAGCGCTCGGCAACGGCTTCCCGATCGGCGCGTGCCTTGCCACCGAGGCGGCTGCAATCGGCATGGTCCCGGGCACGCACGGCTCGACCTTCGGCGGCAATCCGCTGGCGGTCGCGGCCGGTAACGCGGTCATGGACACGATGCTCGAACCCGGATTCTTCGACTCCGTGCAGAAGAAGTCGCGGCTTTTCTCGACCGGGCTCGAGGCCCTGGTCGCGGCCTATCCCAAGCTGTTTGCCGAACTGCGTGGCTCCGGGCTCCTGCTCGGCATCCGCTGCCAGCAAGGGCTGACGGCCGGCGATTTCGTCGCCGCGCTCAGGGCCAACGGGCTCCTCGCCCTGACCGCCGGCGAGAATGTGCTGCGCCTCCTGCCGCCGCTCGTCGTCGGCGAGCGTGAGATCGAAGAGGGGCTCGGCATCCTCAACAAGGTCGCGCGGGAATGGCCCGCATCATGAGTTGGGCATCGTGAGAGCGGTCGCGTCAGGTGCGGCGCCGTTCGGCGGCCGAAAGGACGCCGGGCCGCCGCGCCATTTCCTCGACATCGACCGCTACCAGACCGCGGAGCTCCGCCACATCCTCGATCTCGGCTTTGCCTACAAGAACGGACGGCGCGACCGGCCGCTCGAAGGCAAGACCTTGGCGATGATCTTCGAGAAGCCGTCGACCCGCACCCGCGTGTCGTTCGAGGTGGCGATGCGCCAATTGGGCGGCGATGTTATCATCCTCAACACTGCCGACAGCCAGCTCGGCCGCGGCGAGACCGTCGCCGATACGGCGCGCGTGCTGTCGCGCTATGTCGATGCGATCATGATCCGCACCAACCACGCCCAAAAACTCGACGATCTGGCGCGCCACGCAACCGTGCCGGTGATCAATGGCCTCACCGATTCCTCGCACCCGTGCCAGATCATGGCCGATGTCATGACCTTGCAGGAAAAGAAGGGGCCGCTCGCCGATACGGTCGTGGCGTGGAGCGGCGACGGCAACAACGTCGCGGTCAGCTGGATCCACGCCGCGATCCGCTTTGGCTTTGCGTTGCGCCTCGCCTGCCCCGAAACCCTGCAGCCGCCGGCGGCGGTCTTCGACTGGGCGCGGCGCGAAGGCGGGCGGGTCAGCCTCACCGCCGAGCCGGCCGAGGCGGTCGCTGGCGCCGATTGCGTGGTCACCGACACCTGGGTGTCGATGGGAACCGAGGCCAGCGTCAACCGGCACAATCTGCTCGCCCCCTACCGGGTAGACGAGCGGCTGATGGCCGGGGCCAAGCCCGACGCCATCTTTATGCATTGCCTGCCGGTGAAGCGCGGCGAGGAGGTCACGGCGGGAGTCGTCGACGGCCCGCAATCGGTCGTCTGGGACGAGGCGGAAAACCGGCTGCACGCCCAGAAAGGCATCCTCGCGTGGTGCCTGGCGTAACCCATAATACCCCTCTCCCGCACCGCGGGAGAGGGTGGCGCACCGCGACAGCGGTGAGCCGGGTGAGGGTGGTTGCCGTCTGACCGACCCTCACCCTCCCACGCCAGTGGCGTGGGTCCCTCCCTCTCCCGCGGTGCGGGCGAGGGGTTATCAGCGCGGAGTTATCGATTTTGCCTGTCGAAACTGACCCTAAACCCGACGATCTGATCCAGCCCTTTCGCATCGACCCGTTTGCATTGCGCGGCCGGCTGGTGCGGCTCGGGGCCACGGTCGACCGCATCCTGTCGCAGCACGACTACCCCGAGCCGGTGGCCGCCATCCTCGGCGAAGCGATCACGCTCGCCATCGTGCTCGCCGGCGCCCTCAAGTACGACGGCATCTTCACCTTGCAGACCAAGACCGACGGGCCGGTGCGCCTCATTGTCGCCGACGTGTCGAGCGACGGCGCGGTGCGCGGCTATGCCCAATACGACGAGGACCGGATCGCCGCGCTCGGCGGGCAACATTTGGGGGATGCCGGCGCCACCCCCTCGGTGCCCGACCTGATGGGCAAGGGCTATATCGCGTTCACCGTCGACCAGGGCGAGGACACCGAGCGCTATCAGGGCATCGTCGAGCTGATCGGCGGAACCCTCGCCGAATGCGCCCAGCATTATTTCCGGCAATCGGAGCAGATCCAGGCCGGGATCAAGCTGGCGGCGGCGCGCTCCGGGGCTGAGGGCGCGTGGCGCGCCGGCGGGCTGATGCTGCAGCGGGTGCCGCCCGAGGGCGGCTATACGGTCATCGCCGACGATGTCGAGGATAGCTGGCGGCGCGCGATGGTGCTGATGAGCACCGCGACCGCGGCCGAGCTGGTCGATCCCGCGCTGTCGCCGCACCGCTTGCTGTTCCGCCTCTTCCACGACGAGGGCGTGCGGGTCTTCGAGACCCACCCGGTTGAGGCGCGCTGCCGCTGCTCGCGCGAGCGCATCGGGCGGATCCTGCGCTCGTTCCCGGTGCAGGATATCGAGGAAATGCGCCAGGACGAGGTCACCACCGTGACCTGTGAATTCTGCAACACGCGCTATGATTTCGCCGGCGAGGACCTGGCTCCGAGCGCCTCGGCCTGAATCAGCCACCGGGGCCTTGCGCGGTTTCGTCGCGGTGCGTCGGGCGGCGAAAAAAGGCAAAAAGTCGCCCCTGCGGAATGACGGACATGCTGGAAATCTCTCGCCTCGTCAAAAGATTTGGGCCACTGGTGGCGGTCGACGATGTGTCGTTCACCGTACCGGCGGGCGAGGTCCTGGGCTTTCT
>DATCQF010000421.1:0-5426 GCA_036569735.1 Allostellaceae bacterium
CGTGCCGACGAGGCGAGGCAAAAACCAGCTGCCGCCGCAATCGGGGATTAGGCCGATGCGGGCGAACGCCTGCACGAAGCTGGCGCCCTGCGCCGCCAGCACGATGTCCGAGGCCAGCGCGAGATTGGCGCCGGCGCCGGCGGCGACCCCGTTGACCGCGCAGATGACCGGCAGGGGCAGGCCGCGCAGCTTCTTGATCAGCGGGTTGTAGCGGTCGAGCAGATGTCCGATATCGCCCGGCGCCATGCCGACGACAGCGGTCAAATCCTGCCCGGCGCAGAACGCCCGCCCGGCCCCGGTCAGGACGAGCGCGCGGCAATTTTCATCGGCCGCGGCGTCGTCGAGCGCGGCCGAGAGCGCGGCGGCCATCTCCACCGTCAGGGCATTGAGCCGCTCCGGCCGGTTCAGCGTGATCAGGCGATAGCCGGGAAAGGCTTCGACGAGGATCGGCATTTCCGACAGTCCTCCCTTTGAAATTTTGAACTATCGTTCGAGACTACCCTACCGCAGTCCCGGCGGAAGCCGGGACCCACCGGGATGACCGACGATCTGTTGCGCCGGGTGTGGGAGCATAAGATCAAGGCGGTTCCTGGCTTTTCTGCAAAGTACGGTGTCGATCGTCTTGTTTGGTTCGAAGCGCACGAAACTCTGGAATCGGCATTTGGCCGAGAGAAACTCATCAAGCGGTGGAAGCGCGCCTGGAAAATCCAAATGATCGAGGAAAACAATCCGTACTGGATCGATCTCTATCCCAGTCTGTCGTCCTGATTTTCAAACGCCGGAGAAGCGGGCTCGTGGGTCCCGGCTTTCGCCGGGACTGCGGAATTTGGGAGGTTGGAGCTTCGCTCAGCCGAACAGCGGTGGGATCGCGAGGTCGGCGGCCATCCGGTCGAGCGCCTGGCGCAATGCCGGCGGGATCGGGACCCCGTTCGCCTCACGCTCGGCGATGCGGCGGTGGCGGTCTTCGCCGGGGAGGCGAATCTGGTCGAAGCCGGGTAATAGGGCCGAGCCGTGCAATTGCCGGATCACCGCGTCGACCTGGCGCTTGAACGCCATGGGCTCGGCAAATGCCTTGATGTCGACGACGCAGATCGCCTGGCCGGTATTGGTGGGCGTCGTGTCGTCCTTGTTGAAATCGACGACGTCGGCGCCGTTGGCGGCGCCGTTGAGGGTGCCGGCGAGAAGCCCGAACATCAGCGCCAGTGCGGCGCCCTTGTAGCCGCCGATCGGTAGGAGGAAGCCGTCGTCGGCGCGGTTGGGATCGGTCAGCGGCTGGCCCTCGCGGTCAATCATCCAGCCTTCCGGCATCGTCTTGCCCTGCTGCGCGGCGACCTTGACCTTGCCGTAGGCGGCCACCGTGGTCGCCATGTCGAGCACCAGCGGCGGCTCTTCGAGCGCCGGCACCGCGACCGCGATCGGGTTGGTCGAGAGCAGCATGTCGATGCCGCCCCAGGGCGGCAGGTGGTTGGCGTTGCCCACCGCGAAATAGAGCCCGATCATGTCGTGGACGAGCGGCATCGCGGCATAGACCGCGGCGGCTCCGGCATGGTTGCCGCGGCGCACCCCGACCCAGCCGACGCCGTTGTCGCGCGCAAGCTCGATCGCGGTCTCGACCGCGCGCGAAACAACCAGGCTGCCGAGGCCGTTGTCGCCGTCGACGAGGGCGGCGGCCCGGGTGCGCCGGCTGACCCGGATGTCGGGCGTGGTGTTGAGCCCGCCGGCCTTGATGCGGCGGATGTATTGCGGCAGCCGGAACACCCCATGCCCGTCGGCGCCGGAAATGTCGGAGGCCGCCATCAATCCCGCCGCTTTCTCCGCCTCGTCCGCCGCGATGCCGACCGCACGGTAGGCGGCGGCGATGAAGCGGACGAGGGGTGCCGCGGCGATGCGGGGCGCTGCGCTATTCTCTTCGGCCATTTGTCCTCCGCTGAGGCCGCTGCGAAAGTGCGGCGCGGCCTTTGCGTTATCTCAAGCGGATGGGTTCCCTGAGGACCGGCTTGGCGACCCCGGTTGTTCCGCCCACCGCCGCGTCGATCATCGCTTGATCCTCGACGGATAGAAGTTCGGTGGGGGTTTCGTCGCGTTTTGCGGCGCCTTCGATGCCCGGCGCCTGCGGTTCGCCGAGAACCTCGCTGATCGCGTCCAGCGCCAGGTCACGCGCCTTCTTGACCAGGTCCAGCGATCGCAGAAAGCGATCCTTGGACAATTTTTCGCCCTGGCCGCCGGAAAGGTTTTCGGCCAATACCATGAACGTTTCTTTGACTTTATCGGCATAGGCGGCGCGAATGATTTCGGCTTCGATGGTGGGGCTGTCGTCTGGCATCGGCTTCCTCTCAGGTCGGGGTGAAGAGCGCGGCCGCCGCTCCAGTATCCGGCGACGCGAAACCCGAGCCGACTCCCCGTCCGCATCGGCCGGACCTGCGCCGCGCCTTCGATGACGGCGCGGCGAATTTCATTACGCGGGTCATGCCCCGCCTCTGTCAAGGCGAGGCCCATCCCACCAACGCTCCGGCGGCGCCCTGCCGAGACCTGCCGGCGCCCCGCCATCCGCTATTCGATTTGGGGGGTCTTGTTGCCGCCACTCAATTTATCGGATAGTACCGGTGCCATGTTGCTTGCGTCTGTGCTCGCCCGCTTCATCCGCATCGGCCGGCTCAGCGTCGTCGACGCCTCCGGCCGGCGGCATGTGTTCGAGGGCTCGGCAGGCCCTGCGGCGACCATCCGGCTGCGCGACCCGGCGCTCCACTGGAAGCTGCTGCTGAAGCCCCGGCTGTTCGTTCCGGAGGCCTTTGTGGCCGGCACGCTGACCGTCGAGGAAGGCAGCAGCCTCTACGATTTCATCGACGTACTGGTGGCCAACGACGCGGCCCAGCCCAACGCGCTGCCGCTATGGCTGGGCCAGGCCGCCGGCCGCCTCGTGCGGCGCCTGCACCAGTACAACCCGGTCCGGCGGGCGCGCCGCAACGTCGCCCACCACTACGATCTGTCGGACCAGCTCTATGAGCTGTTCCTCGACCGCGACCGGCAATATTCCTGTGCGTATTTCGGGTCGCCCGAGGACGATCTCGACACCGCTCAGGAGAACAAGAAGCGCCACATCGCGGCAAAGCTGCTGCTGCGCCCGGGGATGAGGGTGCTCGATGTCGGCTCGGGCTGGGGCGGCCTCGCGCTCTATCTCGCCGGCGAATGCGGCGCCGACGTCACCGGGCTCACCCTGTCCGAGGAGCAGCACAAGGTGGCGACGCGGCGCGCGGCGGCGGCGGGCCTCAGCGACCGGGTGCGGTTTTACCTGCGCGACTACCGCGAGGAGACCGGATGCTACGACCGCATCGTCTCGGTCGGCATGTTCGAGCATGTCGGGGTCAACCAGTACCCGACCTATTTCCGCCGGCTGAGCGAGCTCCTGGCGCCCGACGGGGTCGCCCTGTTGCACTCGATCGGCCGCAGGGAGGGGCCGGGCACGACCAACCCCTGGCTGCGCAAATACATCTTCCCGGGCGGCTATTCGCCGGCCTTGTCCGAGGTCGTCCCCGAAGCCGAGCGGGCCCGGCTGTGGATCACCGACATCGAGATCCTGCGCCTCCACTACGCCGAGACGCTGCGCGCCTGGCGGCGCCGTTTCGAGCACAACCGCGAGCGCATATGCGAGCTCTACGACGAGCGCTTCTGCCGGATGTGGGAGATGTATCTGGTCGGCGCCGAGATCGCCTTCCGCCGCGACGGGCATCTGGTGTTCCAGATGCAGCTGGCGAAGGCGGTGGACACGGTCCCCTTGACGCGTGACTACATAGTCGGGTGGGAGGGCACCCACAGCGCGGCGATGGAAAACCCGGCCGGCCGCGCCGCCTGATTCGCCGGGAGCCTGCCCGGCAGCTACCTTTCCACATCCGTCCCCGGGTTCCACAGCCTGTGCATCGAATAGCCTGCGCCAATCGCCGGCGGGGCGGTGGTATCCTTCGCGGACATGGAAAGCACCACGAGTTCGCGGATCACCCCGCTGCGCGACCCGGACCTGGCGATCGAGCCCGGGCGGGTGCCGCAGCCGCCCGCGAACACCGAGGCCGAGCAGGCCCTCTTGGGGGCGATCCTCGTCAACAACGTGGCCTATGCCCGGGTCGCCGAGTTCCTTCTCCCGGAGCATTTCGGCAACGCGGTGCACGGCCGGATCTTCGCCGCCACGGCCAAGCTGATCGAACGCGGCCAGATCGCCAACCCGGTCACCCTCAAAAACCTGTTCGACCAGGACGGCGCATTGGCCGAGATCGGCGGGGCGCAATACCTCGCGCGGCTCGCCGAATCCGCGGTGACGATCATCAACGCCGAGCATTACGGGCGCACGATCCACGATCTCCACCTGCGGCGCGAACTGATCACGATCGGGCAGGACGTCGTCACCGACGCGTTCCGCCACGACCTCGACGACCTTGCCACCGAGCAGATCGAGCGGGCCGAGCAGAAATTGTTCGAATTGGCGACGGCCGGGCAGGCCGAGGGCGGGTTCCAGCCGTTCACCATGGCGCTGACCAGCGCGATCACGCTGGCCCAGGCGGCGTTCAAGCGCGACGGCAAGACCGTCGGGGTGGCCAGCGGGTTTGTCGATCTCGACAAGAAACTCGGCGGGCTGCACCCCTCCGACCTGATCATCCTCGCCGGGCGGCCGTCGATGGGCAAGACCGCGCTCGCCACCAACATCGCCTTCGCCGCGGCGAAAGCCTATCGCCCCGCGCGCGGCGCGGACGGCAAGATCGATCTGAGCCGGGGGGCCGAGGACGGCGCGGTCATCGGGTTTTTCTCGCTTGAAATGTCGGCCGAGCAGCTCGCCACCCGCATTCTCGCCGAGGAGTCCGGCACCTCCTCCGACCGCATCCGCCGCGGCGACGTGCGGCGCGAGGATTTCGACAAATTCGTCGCGGCCAGCCAGCGCCTCGCCGCGGTGCCGATGTATATCGACGATACCCCGGCGCTCTCGGTCGGCGCGCTGCGCACCCGGGCGCGCCGCCTGAAGCGCCAGCAGGGGCTGGGGCTGATCGTCATCGATTACCTGCAGCTGCTGCGTCCATCGACGCAGAGCCGGGCGATGGAAAACCGGGTGCAGGAGGTCTCCGACATCACCCGCGGGTTGAAGGCGATCGCCAAGGAACTGGATGTGCCCGTGCTGGCGTGCGCGCAGCTGTCGCGCGCGGTCGAGCAGCGCGAGGACAAGCGGCCGATGCTGTCCGATCTGCGCGAATCGGGCTCGATCGAGCAGGATGCCGACGTCGTGATGTTCATCTTCCGCGAGGAATATTACCTCTCGCGCACCGAGCCGACCCGCCGCCCGGAGGAGAGCGAGGACAAGTTCAACGACCGCTACGACCGCTGGAAGGAGCGCTGTGAAGCGACCTTTGGCACGGCCGAGATCATCATCACCAAGCAGCGCCACGGGC
>DATCQF010000422.1:0-2660 GCA_036569735.1 Allostellaceae bacterium
CAGCGGGTAAGGTACCCGCTTGCGGCTGTCGCGATGCAGCTTGCGGGTGCGTTTGACCTTGTCGAGCTCGGTCTCGATCCGCCGCAACCGGTCTTCGATGACACGGCGATCGGCTTCAAGCTGCGTCTCGCCCGGCCCGCCGAGAAAACCGAAGCCGCCGCGCTGGCGTTCGAGATGGGTCCACGACCGCACCAGCCGCGAGCGCTGATAGGAGAGCGCCGCCAGCTCGACCTGCAGGCGGCCCTCATGGGTCTGCGCGCGCGCCCCGAATATTTCGAGAATGAGGCCGGTGCGGTCGATCACCTTGGCCTGCCAGCGCCGCTCGAGGTTGCGCTGCTGCACCGGGCTGACCGGCGCGTCGACAATGACCAGGCCAATCCTGTTGTCGGCGATCAGGGCGCGCAAGGTCTCGACATTGCCGCTGCCGAAGAGCGTCGCCGGCACCGGCCGCACGACGCGCACGATCTCGGCGCGGACCACCTCGAGTTGGATCGCCCGCGCCAGCCCCACCGCCTCGTCGAGGCGCGCGTCAGACGAGCGTGCCGGCACCTCGGCGCGGCGGGCGGCAGCGGGCTTTGCTGCCGGATGGATGACGAGCGCGCGGCTGGTCGGCGCTTCGGTCGGGGTTGTCGATGATGGTTCGGTGCGGCTCAGGGCTCCTCACCCTCTTCCTTGCCGCCCTCGAACAGCTGGATCGGCTGCGCCGGCATGACCGTCGAGATCGCGTGCTTGTAGACCAGCTGCGAATGCGCATCGCGCCGCAGCAGCACGCAGAAATTGTCGAACCAGGTGATGATCCCCTGGAGCTTGACCCCGTTCACCAGAAACACCGTGACCGGGGTCTTGTTCTTGCGGACATGGTTTAGGAATACATCCTGAACATTTTGCGATTTCTCGGTCGTCATGGGTGGTCTCCCCCATCGTTCTTGGAGCCGCGGCAACCGGCTCGAAGGCTCATGCCAAGGGACGGGATCGTGCCGTATCGCCTCCGCAGGATTAGGTAATCCTGCAAAGGTTAATCGTTGCAGGTGTTTTCCAGCCCGCCCACGCCATCCGGCGCGGGCGGAGTTCGAAAAACATGCCTACGAAGATGGGCGCGTGCCCTCAAATCGCAACCCCTCCAGCGAGCGAAACAGATCGGCCTCGTCGGCAAACGACAGCTGTGGCGCAAAGCGGGCAAACTCCCGGGCGAACTCCTCGGGGGGTGCGGCATTGCCGAGCAGAACCGCGACACAGCCGCTGTTCCGGGCGCATTCCATATCGACCGCGGTGTCGCCGACAAACCACACCTCCTCGCCCGGCGGCACGCCGCTCGGCGAGAGGGCGAGGTGGACCGGGTCTGAGGCCGGCTTGTCGGCCGGCGCGTCGCCGGCGCCGACGATGCTGCCGAAAAACCCGGACCAGCCGAGCTGGGCGACCTCGCGGCGCAGCAGTTCACCGGTCTTGTTGCTGACCAGCCCGAGGTAAATCTCGCGCTCGGCCAGCACCCGCAGCATCTTGTCGCGCCCGGGCAGCGGGGTCAGGCGCTCGAGATGGATCGCCCGGAACCGCCCGAGATAAATCTCCCGCGCCTCTTCCCAGCGCTCGCCGAACAGCGGCGGAAACGCTTCGCGCAGGCTGAGCCGCACCCGCTCACGGGTCTCGGCCAAGGACCACTCGGGTTTGTCCATCGCGCGCATCAGGAAATTGAGCGCCTCGTGGATCGTCCTCCAGCTGTCGACGAGGGTGTTGTCCCAGTCGAAGAGGATCGCGCGCGGATGCCGCATCGATGTCGCGTTGTCTGTCATGCGGCCGACGCGGCGTGCGCGAAATAGGCGGCGCGCAGCTTCTGGGCAAGGGGGCCGGGCCTGCCCTCGCCGACCGGCGCGCCGTCGATATGCACGACCGGCAGGAGATCGGCGGTGGTGCTGGTGAGGAAGGCTTCGCGCGCGGCCTTGGCCTCGGCGACGGTGAACGGGCGCTCGACCAGGCGGTAGCCTTCGCGAGCGATGATGTCGAAGATCGCGAGGCGGGTGACGCCGTTGAGGATCGCGCTGTCGGCCGCCCGGGTCACCACTTCGCCCTCCCCGGTCACGATCCACGCGTTGGTCGAGGTGCCTTCGGTCACCTCGCCGTCGCGGTCGACCTGCCAGGCTTCGTAGGCGCCCGCTTCCTTGGCCGCTTGCTTCCCGAGCACGTTGGCGATCAGCGCCACCGATTTGATGTCGCAGCGCTGCCAGCGGATATCGGGGATCGTGATGACCGCGATGCCGTCATCCCCGAGGCGCGGGTCGGGCGGGCGCGAGCGGCGCGAGGTAACGACGAGGGTGGGTTTCGCCGCCTTCGGAAAGGCGTGCTCGCGCGGGGCGGCGCCGCGGGTCACCTGAAGGTAGACGATGCCGGTGTCGACGCCGTTGCGGCGGATGACCTCGTGGAGGACGATTCCGAGGGCCGCGTCGCCGAGCGGCGCCGGGATGCGCAACTCGCCGAGCGAGCGATGGAGGCGCTGCAGATGGCGCTCCGCATCGACGAGCCGCCCGCCCACCACCGAGATGACCTCGTAGACGCCGTCGGCAAACTGAAAGCCGCGGTCCTCGATATGTACCGCCGCCTGGCGATGCGGGAGGTATTGGCCGGCGACATAGGCGATGCGCGACATGACGGTTATGCCTCGTCAGAGT
>DATCQF010000423.1:0-6880 GCA_036569735.1 Allostellaceae bacterium
GTATTTTGCACTTCGCCATGGGCCTCAACCGCGCCGCGATCGATCGCGCGGCCGGCGCAGTCGATCATCGTGCCTACCGGCCGCTGCTCGTCGAAGGCAAGACGGTGTGCGTGGTCGGCGCCGGCGGGATCGGGCTGGAAGTCGGGCGGCTCTGCGCCGCGCTCGGCATGCGGGTCGTCGGCACCAGGCGCGAGGTCCAACCCGGGGCACCGTTGCCGCCGGGGTTTAAGGAACTCGGCGGAGCCGACGCGATCGACCGGTTTCTGCCGCACAGCGATTTCGTCGTGATCTCTTGCCAATGGACGCCGGAGACGACCGGTCTCTTCAACAAGGACCGCTTTGCCGCGATGAAGCCGGGGAGCATCCTGGTCAATGTCGCGCGCGGCGAGATCGTCGACGAGGACGCGCTTTACGATGCGCTGCAGCAGGGTCACCTGCGCGGCGTTGCGCTCGATGTCTATGTCGGCGAATTCGAGCGTCCGCCGGCGGCGCGGCTGTGGCAGGACGAGCGGGTGCTGATCACGCCGCATGTCTCGGGCGGCGGCGTCGAGAACCGTCATGGCGGGATCGACATCTTCTGCGCCAATCTGCGCGCCTATCTCGATGGAAAGCCGCTGCACAACGTCATCGATTGGCAACGGGGATATTGACGGCAGGCTCGCGATGGCGCCGCATTAGGTACGCAGATAGAGGGGCAGCCCGCTGAGGGAGGAGACGCGCGATGGAAAAGAGATTTGGCGTGGTATCCGCGGATGGACATTGCCGGCTGATGCACCTGCCGTTCGATTTGTGGACAAAGCGGCTGCCCCGCAGGTTCCAGGATGACGGGCCGCGGGTCGTCGAGGGGGCGGACGGCACCCGGCAATGGGTCGTCGAGGGCCGCCCGTGGAGCGGCGTCGGCTGGGCCGGCGTCGGGCGCGGGCCGGTCAACTGCTATACCCGGGCGGGCCTCGCGGAGGAGCCCGAGCCGGGCATTTTTCGGGCGCCCAATGCCAAATACCGCTGCGAGGACATGGACCGCGACGGGGTCGATGCCGAACTCGTCAACGGCCCCTATGAACAGATTTCCGCGATCAAGCATCCGGAACTGCGCGCCGCCTGCGTGCGGGCGGTCAACGACTGGGCCCGCGAGCTCTATGAGGAGTCGAACGGCCGGTTCATCATGCTGCTGCCGTTGTCCTGCCAGACGCCCGAGGAGGCCGTCGCGGAACTCCTGCGGGTGGCGGAATTCGGCCTGCCGACCGGGGTGATCTTCGACTGGGTTTTCGCGCCTGAACCGGTGATGCACCAGATGTGGGAGCCGGTGTGGGCCGCCGCCGCGGAAGTCGGGATGCCGGTCAATCTGCACGCCTACCCGAGTGGCGGGTCGCGCCAATTGAGGGTCGGGGTCACCGGCGTCGACCCGCGCAACCAGGCCCTGATGCGGGTCGCCAACTTCCCGATCGGGGCGATGGCGGAGCTGATGAGCGCGGTTGTGTTTTCGGGCATCTGCGACCGCCATCCCCGGGTGCGCTTTGTCCTCGAGGAAGCCGGCGTCGGCTGGGTCCCCTTCATGTTCTGGCGCTTCGACCGCGAGTACGAGTTCGGTGGGCCGTCGACCCCGGTCTTCAAGCCCGACATCGCGCTGTCCGACAAGCCCAGCGAGTTCGTGAAGCGCCAGGTCTTCTTCACGTTCGAGGTCGAGGAGGAGGGCGGTTTTCGCCGGGTGCCCGAAATCGGCTTAAAGAACTTCCTGTGGGCCAGCGACTTTCCCGGCCTCGACAGCCCGTGGCCGGATTCGAAGGCGCTGGGGCATGCTCCGGCCGAGGCGGCGCTGGGCAAGGCGGCGCTCAACCAGCTGGTCTTCGAAAACGCCGTGAGCCTCTACAAGATCCCGGTCACCCTGCCGCGATAGCGGGAGTCCTTCGAGACGGCGCTGCGCACCTCCTCAGGATGAGGCTAAATTTTTGATAAAGTTACGAAAAACCTCATCCTGAGGAGCCCCCCCTTCGAGACGCCACCTGCGGCGGCTCCTCAGGACAGGCGCGGGCGTCTCGAAGGACGCATGGTGTCAATCCAGGCCTCAACGGAGTGCGGTCATGCTTCCCGCCGAGGACACGCTGACGATCTGCTTCGCCCACGTCGCCTATCGGCTGCATGAGCGGTTTGCGGACCTGGGAACCGGCATCGCCAGCTTTGCGGTCCGCGACGCCGAAGCCCTACAGAACCGGATCGGCGAGGCCGATGTGCTGGTCGTCTCCGGGCTGTGGCAAAACGGGCTGCTCGACCGTGCGCGGAAACTCCGTTTCATCCAGTCGATCGGCGCCGGCACCGACCAGTTCCCGCAGGGCGAATTGGCGACGCGCGGCATCCGCCTGGCGAGCGCCCGCGGCGTCAACGCCCGCGCCGTCGCCGAGCACGCGATGGCGCTCATTCTGGCGCTGAGCCGCCGGCTTCCCGAGGCGCGCGACAACCAGCGCGCGAAGGTGTGGCGCGGCATGATCGGCGATCTCTCGCAGCGCGAGGACGAACTCGGCGGGAAGACGCTGCTGGTCGTCGGCCTCGGTGACATCGGCGGGCGTCTGGCGCGGCTTGCCAAGGCCTTCGACATGCGCGTCGTCGGGCTGCGGCGCGATCCCGCCAACGGCCAGGGCGCCGCGGATGCGGTGCACCCGATGGGCGAACTCAAATCCCTCCTCCCCGAGGCCGATGTCGTCGCCCTTACCTGTCCCTTGACCCGGGACACCGAGAACCTCGTAGACGCCGAGGCGCTCGACCGCATGAAACCCTCCGCCCATCTGGTCAACGTCGCGCGCGGCCGGGTCGTCGACGAGGCGGCGCTAACCCTGGCGCTTGAGGCACGGCACATCGCCGGCGCCGCCATCGACGTGACGGCGGAAGAGCCGCTGGCGCCGGGGTCGCCGCTATGGGGCATGGAGCATGTGCTGATCACGCCTCACACCGCCGGCGAGACGCGGCGCTACGAAGACAACGTGATCGAGATCCTGCGCGACAATCTGGACCGCCTCGGGCGCGGAGAACAGGAATTGCGCAACCAAATCGTCTGACGCCCGGCGACCGACGCGGAACCGCGCCGCTTGCCCCGGCGGCTCCATCGCGCGAGGCTACAGGGCCCGAACGGAGAAGATGATGCCCGCATCGTACGAGACCCATCGCGCCCAGCTGAAAGCCATCCTCCTGGCCTGGGAGATGCCGGAGGAGAATGCCGAAGCGACCGCCGACATCCTGTCCTGGGCCGATCTGCATGGTGTCGACAGCCACGGCATGTCGATGATCCCGGGCTATGACCGGCTGCGCCGCAGCGGGCGGGCGAACATGAAGGCGCGGCCCCGGATCATCAAGGAGACGCCGGTTTCCGCGCTGGTCGACGGTGACGGCGGGCTCGGGCACGTCCCGGCGCGCTTCGCCATGCAGGTCGCGATCGACAAGGCGAAAGCCGCCGGGATCGCGATCGCGGCGGTGCGCAACTCGGCGCATTTCGGCGCCACCGGGTATTACACGCTGATGGCGGCGAACGAGGGGCTGATCGGCATGGCGTGCACCAGCGCCTCCTCGATCCAGGTCGCGCCGACCTTTGGCAAGGAAGCCAAGCTCGGCACCGACCCGTGGTCGTTCGCCGCGCCCAACGCCGACGGGCCGCCGTTCCTCCTCGACATGGCGACGACGACGGTGGCGGCCGGCCGCATCCGCAACAAGGCCAACGAGGGGCTGCCCACCCCGCCCGGCTGGGTCCTCGACAAGGAGGGGCTGCCCAGCACCGATCCCCTGGTGGCGCGCGAGAAAGGCGGGTTTTTAACTTCGCTCGGCGGGTCGCCGGAGAATTCCAGCTACAAGGGTTACGGGCTCGCGGTGATGGTCAACATCCTCGGTGCATGCCTCTCGGGCGCGACCCTGATCACCGACCCGATGCACACGAAAAAGCCGCAGGGCAACGACATCGGGCACTGTTTCATCGCGATCGACCCCGGCCTCTTCCGCGATCCCGCCGACTTCGCCGCCGACGTGACCCGGTTCTGCAGCGATCTGCGGGCGACGAAGCCGGTCGATCCAGCCCAGCCGGTCATGGTGGCGGGCGACCCGCAATGGAAAAACGCCGCCCAGCGCATGGCCGACGGGATCCCGGTCGGCGCCGGCCTCTTGAGCCAGATCCGCCAGATCGCCCAGGCCAGCGCGGCGCCGTGGGTGCTCGACTGAAGCTGCCCTGCACAGGAGCCCGCGCTTCATAGGAGAGAGCCCGATGAGAATTGGCCTGTTCTACCAGATCCAGGTCCCCAAACCGTGGACCCGGACCAGTGAGTCCCAGCGCATCTACGAAGCCCTCGATCAAATCCCCTATGCCGAGCAGCAGGGCTTTCAGAGCGTGTGGTTTTCCGAGCATCACTTCCGCCCGGTGTGGTCGCACAACAGCGCCCCCGACCTGACGCTCGCGGCGGTCAGCCAGCGCACCAGCCGCATCCGCCTTGGCGTCGGCGTGGTGCTGGCGCCGATCCATCACCCGCTGCATGTCGCGCAGCGCATGGCGACGCTCGACATCCTGAGCCATGGGCGGGTCGATGTGGGGCTGGGCCGGACCGGGTATCCCTACCAGCTGACCCCGTACGGGGCCGATCTGGGCGACACCCGCGGCATGTGGCAGGAATTTGCCGAATTGCTGCCGCGGCTGTGGACCGAGGAGGAGGTCTCGCACGACGGGGCGTACTTTCACATTCCCCGCCGCGAAGTCCTGCCCAAGCCGCTGCAGCGCCCCCACCCGCCGCTGTGGTCGGCGTGCGGCAGCGACGAGACGGCGCGCCTCACCGGGGGGCTGGGGATGGGCGGCCTCTTCGGCAGCGAAGGCGGCCCGGACCGCGTCGGGCAGCTGATGGCGCTCTATCGGGACGCGCTTCCGGCGGCAAACGGGGCCGGCCCAAAGCCGCGCGCCGCGCTGATGACCGCCGGCTTCTGCCATGAGGATCCGCAGGTCGTGGCCGAGCGCGGCACCGAACTGGTGGAGTGGTACATCGAGCAGCAGCGCGAGCGCGCGCGCCTCGTATGGCGCGACTATGACCCCTCCACCGTGCCGCCGGATTACCAGGGCTATTACGCGCGCGACCAGCGCCTCGCCAGCGGGCCGCATCCGGGGGAGCCGACCGCCCGGGAGGTGCGCGAAGAGGGCACCAAGTTCTGCGTCGGCACGCCGGCCGACTGCATCCGCTTTATCGAGATCTACGAAGCCCTGGGGATCGAGGAAGTCTTTCTCTTGTGCGCGATCGGGCCGGCGCGGCACGAGGAGGTGCTCAACACCATCCGGCTCTTCGGCGAGCAGGTGATCCCGCACTTCGAGGCCCGGGAGAAGCATAGGGAGCTGGCGCACGCGGCGTCGTGATCGGCGCCCCGGGGGAGGCTCATGCCTGCGGGATGACCCTAATCCCCGCCGTATCGCCGCGCACGGCTGAACCGGCGCAGAGGTGGAGCCGCACGGTCAGCAGGACGGCGACGATTGCGAGCCCCAAGGCGAGGCCCCACCATAGCCCGACCGCGCCAAGCCCGAACGGGAAGGCCAGCGCCCAGCCGCCGGCGAAGCCGATGCCCCAATAGCCCAGAGCCGCGATCGCCATCGGCACCGCGGTGTCCCGGTAGCCACGCAACGCTCCCGCGGCAATGGCCTGCACCCCGTCGACGATCTGGAACAGCGCCGCGACCCAGAGCAGGCGGAGCGCGATTGCGACGAGGCCCTTGTTGGCCGGGTCGTCGAGGTCGAGACAGAGGTCGGCAATCGCCAGCGGGAAGGTCCATATCAAGATTGCCGTCGCTCCCATGAACGAGGCGCCGAGCCCGAGGGCGACAAAGGCGGCCCGTCGTGCCGTCGCGGGCGCACCGGCGCCGAGTTCGAAGCCGACCCGCACCGTGGCGGCCTGTCCGATGCCGAGCGGCACCATGAAGCTCAGGCTGGCGAAATTGATCACCAGCTGGTGGGCGCCCAGTGCATCGGCGCCGAGCAATCCCGCCAGGATGCCGGTCGTCATGAAGACGCCGGCTTCGAGCGCGATGAGGCCGCCGATCGGCAGGCCAAGGCGCAGGATCTGGCCGATCTGACCCATCACCCGGCGGCTGACCCGGATCGGCGTGTGCAACGGCATGAGCAACAGAAGCGCCCCGAGGCCGAGCGCCATCAGGGATTGGATGATCGCGGTCGCCCAGCCCGAACCGGCGATCCCCAACGCCGGCATGCCGAGGTGGCCGAAGATCATCACCCAGTTGAGGGCCGCATTCGCCGGTATGCCGAGGACCAGCACGATCATCACGGTGCGCGCGCGAAACGCCGCCGCCAGCAGCGCCCGCAAGACGCCAAAGGCGAGGAACGCCGGTGCGGCCCAGCGGATCGCGGCGAGGTATCGTCCGATCTCGGCCGCCAGAACGGGGTCGTAGCCGATCATCAGAAGCAGCCGGTCGATCACCGACAGAA
Source organism: Allostellaceae bacterium (assembly GCA_036569735.1). Classification (GTDB taxonomy): domain Bacteria; phylum Pseudomonadota; class Alphaproteobacteria; order ATCC43930; family CGMCC-115725; genus DATARH01. Next base: position 6,446 of record DATCQF010000423.1, read on the forward strand.
GCGCGACGATCGGCACCGCCGCCGCGGCCGCCAGCAAAAGGCCGGCCGCGGCGATCTGCCCGGCGGCGCGGTGGTCCCGGGCGCCGATCGCGCGCGCGGCAAGGGGCGCGACCGCGGTCAGAACCCCCTGGGTCGTGATCGTGACGGTGAAATACAGTGCCCCGCCGAGACCGGCCGCCGACAGGGCCGCGCCGCCGAGATGCCCGACCATGATCGCATTGGTCAGCCCCATCGCCATCTGCGCGAGGTTCGCCGCAGCAAGCGGCAGCGCGATCGGCAGCATGGCGCGCAATTCGGCGCGCAAGGCGGAAGGGTAGGGTGACATCGCCCGATGTTACGCGATGGGCCGCGTTTGCGAACCGGGAGATGGCGGGGAGTGTCGGGGCGCGCGGCGGCTAAAGAACAGCGCCATTGAGCCGCCGCCCGGTTCTGGAC
>DATCQF010000424.1:0-1606 GCA_036569735.1 Allostellaceae bacterium
CCCTTAGGGTGGGCTTGCCCTACCGCGCGCTCACGCTATGGCGCGGCACCAAAGGGCACGGCAGCGACAGCGCCTGATCCGGCCAGACCCGCGACCCGCGCGGCGGGCGGGTGCTGCGCCGCGCGCTGCGCCGCACGCCCCTGGGACCACCAGTTCCCAGCGAGCGCATCGGCAAGATTGGCCGCGAGACAGAAATACCCCCGGTCGGTCATGTGCAGCCCGTCCGGGCCGATCATCGCCTCGGCCGTCCTCGGGGCATCGGCCGGCTGCGCCGCCTGCCACTTCTGCATCATCTCGAAACGGCGAAAGAGACCCACCCGGCCGCGTTTTGCCGCGTTCGCGATCAGCTGCTCCATCTCGGCATAAGCCGGTCGCGCGATGACCCGCGGCGCGTATTGCAGGTCCATCAGCACGACATCGCTGCCGCTCTGTTTGAGCTGCGCGACGCCGCGCTCGATCAGCTCCCGGTCGGCGGCCAGGTCGTCGCGGCGCAGCACCGCGTTGGTACCGACTTGCCAGATCACCAGATCGGGCCGCTCGGCGATCACCTCGCGGTCCAGCCGGGCCAATTCCTCGGTGACGTCTTCACCGCCCTTGCCGCGGTTGATTACCCGGATGCCGATCGCCGGGAAGCGGTTCTTGAGCTCGGCCTCGAGCCGGCTCGGATAGCTCAAACCCGGAGCGCTCGCGCCGCTCCCCTGGGTCGAGGACGAGCCCACGGCAACGATGGTCAACGCCTCGCCGCGGCCGATCCGGGCGGCGACGCGCGCCTGGGCCGGCCCGATGACCATCAGGGCCGGCGGCGCGCCGCAGCCGGCTGACGCCGGCTCGGCCCCGGTATTCCCCGCGGCCGGATCGCCGGCGGCCCGGTCGCCCGCGAGCGCGGTACCCGTGGCGAGTGCGAGCGCGACCGCGACCGGAAGCGCGGCACGGCGGGTCATCGGACCGCGGTGTGAATGGCTTGCGCGAGCTTCTTTCCGATGCAGTCGTAGACCTTCGCGGCCAGCCGCGCGCGCTCCTCCTCGGCAACCTCGTCGAAGTTGAACATGTTCTGCTCGCTCCAGTAGCGCATCATCGCGAACCGCGGAAAAACGTAAGCCTCGTTGACCTCGCCGATGCGGTGGATCGTATCAAGGTATTGCTCGAAATCGATCACCGTCGACGTCCTGCGCGAGAATTGCATATCGACCAAGAGGATGTCGATTGCCCGATTTTTCACCTCGTCGATGCCGGCCTGCAGGGCGGCGGCGAAATCGTCGAGTTCGATGCCGCGCACCGCGTCGCTGATGCCGGCCTCCCACACCACCAGAACCGGGTCCTCGGCGATCACGTCGGTGGGAAAGCGTTCCACCATCTGCTGGGTCGATTGGCGCGGCACGCCCTTGTTGACCACGCTGATCGACAACTCGGGGTAGAACGCGGCGAGCGCCACCTGCAGGCGATGCGGGTAGGCCAGATCGGGCGCGCCGGCGGCGGCCCCGCGGGTCGATGCGCCGCCGATCGCCACGATATTGACCGGCTGCTTCGCGCGCAGCCGCTCGGCCAGATGCGGCAGCTTGACCGCGATCTCCAGGAGTTCGGGCGGCACCTCGCAGCCCTGCGGCTC
>DATCQF010000425.1:0-1917 GCA_036569735.1 Allostellaceae bacterium
GATAATAGAGAGCGCCCTTTCCGGGGACAAGATCGCGGGCGCAGCATGCCCCTCACCCTCGCACGGCTGCGCCGCGGGTCCCTCCCTCTCCCCGCAGGCGGGGAGAGGGTTGGGGTGAGGGGCCTCTTGCCGCGGCTTACGCCGGGACTGGGATCGCGCGCTGGTTGTACATGCGCTTCCGGATCGCGGCGCGCTCCTCGTCGGAGATCGTCGCGGGATCGGGCGGCAAATCGGTGCCGGCCGCCATGCCGCGCTTCACTGCCGGGCGCGCGCTCAGTTCGTCGAACCAGCGCTGGAAATGCTTGAACTCGGCGATGTCCTGGCCCTGGGCCTTCCAGTTGACGGTCCACGGATAGGAGATCATGTCGGCGATCGTGTAGTTGTCGCCGCACAGGTACTTGTTCTTGTAGAGCCGGTTGTTGAGCACGCCGTAGAGCCGGTTGGCCTCGTCGGTAAACCGGCGGATCGCATAGCTGAGGTCGCCCGCATCGGGCCCGGCGCGGCGGAAATGCCCGCATTCGCCGAGTTTGGGGCCTTGGTTGGCCATCTGCCACATGACCCACTGGGTGACGTCGTATCGGCCGCGCAGGTCCTGGGGGAAGAATTTGCCGGCCTTCTCGGCGATGTACATCATGATCGCGCCCGACTCGAACACGCTGATCGGCGCGCCGCCGCCCTTGGGGTCGTGGTCGACCATGACCGGCATCCGGTGATTCGGGTTCATCTTGAGAAATTCGGGGGTGAACTGGTCGCCGCGCTGGATGTTGCACGGCACGATTTTGTAGGGGAGGCCGCATTCCTCGAGCAGGATCGTGACCTTTTTGCCGTTGGGCGTGGGCCAGTAGTGGAGATCGATCATCGCCAATCCTCTTGTCGCCAAGCCTTTATGGGTGCTCGCGCCGGACGGCGCCGCGACCCTCTGGTGGCGCGGGAGACTAACGCAGCCGAGGGTGCCTGCCTAGCACCCGGGACATGCACTAACGGGGAGATGCGGAGAGCCGGATTTTCGTATAATCGGCGGGCGAATTGTGCCGGTCGTAATGCGCGCGCGGGAACGAGGAATGTCGGCAAGCATGCGTCGGGCCGCTGGAGATGCGGCGGCGGACCTCACCGCAGTCGTGCCGGGGCGGCCGCTCAAGGTCGGGGTCCTCGTCGATCTCGCCCTGACACCGGAGGCCGGCGGTCATGTCAAATGCTGGCAGCGCCTCGCCGAGGCGGCGGTCGAATATCCCGACGAGCTCGACCTGACCGTCCATTTCAGCGGGAAAGAGCCGCGCCGGATCGAGCTGTCTCCGGCGGTGCGCTATGTGCTGCTGCCGCCGGTGTTCAGCACCGCGCGGCTGGTCCGCGAGGTGCCGGACCATACCGACCTGGCGCCATGGCATCCCCGGCTCGCGGCGGCGCTCGGCGATTACGAAATCATCCATACGACCGACGCATTTTTCTGCTATGCGCGCACCGCAGTGCGTTTCGCCCGCCGCCGGGGGGTCCCGGTGGTCAGCTCGATCCACACCAACACCCCCGAATACGCCCGCATCACGACGGCAAAGCTGTTGGAGCGCCGGCTTGGGCGAGGCCTTGCGTATCGCGCGGCAAACGATGTGCTGGCGGTGCCGCGCTGGGTCAGCCGCCTCCTCGAACGCCGTATCGCCAAGCACCTTGCCGGGGTGACCTCGGCGATGGCCAGCTATGGCGGCGCGCCCGATAGCGGACCGGCGGGCCGGCATTGCGGGGTTGCGCTGCGCCGCGGCTTCGACCGCGCGCTGTTTACCCCCGAGCGGCGCGACCGGGGGTGGTTCGAAGAGCGTTTCGGGGTGCCGCCGGGTCGCCTCATCCTGATGTATGCCGGCAAGCTCAACGCCGGAAAGAACGTGCCGCTGCTCGGAGGGGTCGTTGAGCGGGTGCGGCAGGGAGGGG
>DATCQF010000426.1:0-6538 GCA_036569735.1 Allostellaceae bacterium
GGCGCGCCGCCGGCCTATATGGGCGAAGGCGGCAGCATCCCCTTCATGGCGATGCTCGGCGAGCGCTTTCCCGCCGCGCAATTCGTCGTGACCGGCGTTCTCGGGCCGCATTCCAACGCGCACGGCCCCAACGAATTCCTCCATCTGCCGACCGGGCGGCGGGTCACCCGGGTGATCGCGCAGGTGCTCGCCGATCATCACGCCAAAGGGGCGGCGGCGGGGGCGGGTTGAGGCGATGCCCGGGCCGCCGGCCGATCTGGACGAGATCCGCGCGCTGATGGCGCATCTGCCGGGGCCCGACCTCGACGCCGGGAGCGCGGCGGCGACCCGCGAGCGCACGCTCACCAAGCCCGCGGGCTCCCTCGGCCGGCTCGAGGAACTGGCGGGCTGGCTCGCCACCTGGCAGGGGCGCCACCCGCCGCGCATCGACCATCCGCGCGTGGTCGTCTTTGCCGCCAATCACGGGGTCGCGGCGCGCGGCGTCTCGGCCTACCCGGCCTCGGTCACCGCGCAGATGGTGCAGAACTTCATCGCCGGCGGGGCGGCGGTCAACCAGCTGTGCCGGGTGGTCGACGCCGATCTCCGGGTCTACGAGATGAACCTCGACACCCCGACCGGCGACATCGCCCTTGGGCCGGCGATGAGCACGGAGGAATGCGCCCAGGCCATCGCCTACGGCATGATGGCGGTCGAGCCCGGCATCGACGCGCTGGCGGTCGGCGAGATGGGGATCGGCAATACGACGGTCGCGTCCGCCTTGTGCATGGGCCTCTTCGGCGGCGAAGCGTCCGAGTGGACCGGGCCCGGCACCGGGGTCGCCGGCGCGACGCTCGAGCATAAGCGCGAGGTGGTCGCCGCGGCCGTCGCCCGCCATCGCTCGGACCCCGAGGGTACAGCGCCCGACCCGTTCGAGACGCTGCGGCGCCTCGGCGGGCTCGAATTCGCCGCGATCGCCGGCGCCATCCTCGCGGCCCGCATGGGACGGGTCCCGGTGGTGCTCGACGGGTTTTGCGCGACCGCCGCCGCCGCAATCCTCTATGCCGCCGACCCGCGCGCGCTCGACCATTGCGTCGCCGGCCACGTTTCGGCCGAGCCCGCGCATCGCCGCCTCCTCGCCCATATCGGCCAGCGCCCGCTATTGGATCTCGGCATGCGGCTCGGCGAAGCCTCCGGCGCGACTCTCGCGCTCGCCATACTGAAGGCCGCCGCCGCCTGTCATTCCGGCATGGCAACCTTCGCCGACGCCGGGGTCAGCGGCCCGGGGTGATGCGACGGTCAAAATAGACGACGGCTGCTCGAAGGCCATCTGGCGAAAACCCGGCTTGTGACGGCCGCGAACCCCGCGCCGGCGGGTTGCGCCTTCGGCCCTACGCGATCGGGTATTTGGCGAAGATTTCCTCGATCCGCTTGAACGCCTTCTCGGCCGCCGCCTGCGGCGCCGCCCCATCCTTCATGATCTCGGCCCAGGCGGCCTGCCAGACATGCTCGTTCTGAACCTGGGCATAAGCCGGGTTGAAGACCCAGAATTCCGGCACGGTGGGGCCGAGTAGACCTTGCGTGGTGTAGGCCACCCGGTGCGGGTCTTTTGGGTCGAGCCACCAGGGGTCGTCCTTCGCGATCACCGGCATCGCCGGCAGTCTGCGGCCGAGCCCGGTCTTGAGATACTCGTTGCAGACCTTCGGCTGGATCAAATATTTGAGGAAGTCCTTGGCCGCCGGGATGTTCTTTGCTCCCTTCGGGATCAGGCCGCAGAGGCTGCCGGCCCGGCTCGGCACCGGCTTGCCGTCGTTGCTGAGCGCGAGGCCCATCGTGACGACGTCGTCGAAATCCTCCTTCCTTCCCTGCGACAGCAGCGCGACCTCGGTCGAGAGCGAGCCGTCGAGATCCATCACGATCTGCTTGCCGTGGAAGGCGGTGTTGTCGTCGGCGTCATTCCAGTTGATCGCACCCGGCGGCACAAAGCCTTCCTTGTAGGCCGTCGTCGGATAGGTCAGCGCATGAAGCACCGCCTCGCGCACTTTCGGGTCGTCGAGGTGCAGTTTGCCGTCTTTGGTGACGATGTCCCGGCCGCCGTAACCGACCAGGAATTGATTAAAGAACGAGTTGCAATCGCCGCCGTTGGTGGTCAGCTGGAACCCAAGGCCATAGACGTGGCGCAGGCCCTGCTCGCGCAGATTTTTCTGCACGCCCTTGAAGAAATCGTAGAAAGCATCCCAATTCTTCGGGATGTCCGCCATTTTGTAGCCGGCCTTCTCGACCAGCGACCGCCAGGCATGGTTGGTAAACACATCGACCGTATAGGGGACGCCGTAAATGCTGCGTTTCTTCTCGACATTGTTGTAGCAGCGGACCGTGAGCAGCGCGGTCTCGGTGTATTCCTCCCGCTGCGTCTCCACGACGTCGGACAGGTCGACCAGCATGTCGTTCCAGGCGTAGAGGGCAATGATCTCGCCCGGGTTGTTCTGAAACACATCCGGGACGACGCCGCTGGTCATTGCCGCGGCGATCCTCTGGCGCAGCGGCGGCGAAGGGAAGATGGCGTATTCGATCGTGTTGCCGCTCGCCTTCTGGTAATCCGCGACGATCTTCTGGAACGCAATATCCTCCTCGTGCGCCAGACCCTGCGTCCACAACACATTAACGGTCGTGGCCGCGGCGTTGGCGATGTAGGGGCGCGCCAACACCCCGGAAGCGGCAACACCCAGACAGCCGCGGAGCACCGAACGCCGGGTAAAATGGGCCATCACCGTCCCCCTCGTGTCATCGCCCCCCACGCTTCAGCTTCGCATGAAGCCTTCGAGTTCGGATTCGGCGAAGGCGATCGCCTGGTCGACTGACTTGCCGGCCTGGGTGCATTGGGCGACCATCTTGCAGACCGTGCCCTGGGCGAACATCTGCGCGCCGATATTGGCCGGCGCCGGATAGCCGGCGAGGAGCGCGGTCACATCGCCGCGCGGCGGGTAGTTGTAGAGGGTGCCCTTGGGCGGCCCTTCCTCTTCCCAGGTCTTGAAGCCGCGCAGCTTTTCATAGGGCGGAATGTCGACGCCATGGCTCCCGGCGACGAGCTTTTCGACCGACGCGCGGCTCGACAGATGGGCCAGAAGGCTCTTCGCCGCGGATGCGTTGGCGGAGAATTTCCAGATGCCCCAAAAGCCGAAATTGGTCGGGTCGAAGCGGCCTTTGGGGCCCTTCGGCGAGGGGAACGTCCATAGCTGCTCGGCGACTTTCGGCGCATCGCGCACCGCCACCGCCCAGGCGCCCGGCGGGTTCATGATAAAGGCGCCCTGGCCCGAGATCAGCCATTTATTGTTGGCGGCGTTGTCCCAGGCGAAGGCGCTCGGCGGGAAGAACGGGACCGCCTTCTTGAACCACTCGAGGACGCCTTTCACCGCATCCGACCTGACGGTGATCTTGCCATCCGCGTCGACGAGGTTCGCGCCGTAGCCGGCGAACACCGCGCCCACCCAATTGACCGAGTCGCTCCAGGTGCTGAGCGGCATCCCGAACGGAAAGCCCGCCTTGGCTCATTTTTCGGCCGCCGCGAGAAACGTATCCCAGGTCCACTGCTCGGCCAGCTCCTTGTCCGGCGGCGCGCCCGCCGGATACATCCGGGTGACGTCGAGCCCGGCAAATTGCTTGAACAGATCGATGCGGGCGCACGGGGTCTGCGCCGTCGTCTGGATGCCGGTCGGCACGGCGACCCAGTGGCCGGCCTGCTTCCCGATATATTCGGCGCCCTGGAGGAGCTTGCCGTGCTCGGCGACGAGGGAAGTCACCAATTCGTCGACCGGCTCGAGATTGTCCGCCTGAAACGCCGCCGACCAGTCCGACATCTGCAGGATGTCGTGGCCCGATTTCGCCTGCGCCTCGGCCGCGATGGTCAGGTTGAGCTTGTCGCCCTGGGTGGTGATAAAGTCGAGCGCAAGGTCGACTTTCTCCCGCGCCGCCCATTCGTTGCACAGCTTGGCGAGCGGCTCGTTCGCCCCGGGGACCCAGTGATCCCAGAACCCGCAGCGCAGCTTCCCGGCCGCATGGGCGCCGCGGACAAAGGGCGCCGCCAGCGCACCCACCGTCAGCGCACCGCTTTTCAACACGCTCCGCCGAGTCAGCGATGTCGTCATGCGCAACCCTCCCATTTCCTGGTAGTGGCGGCGGTTTTTCCGCTCCCGTTGACGCCGGCCCCGTTGTCGCGAGCCGCGCGCACCAACCTATCACGGTGGTGCGTTGATGTAAGGGTTGGGCAGCGGAATTTTGGTGGATTGGCGGGCTATTCTCCCATCTGTAATAGGGCGCCGCGGCGGCGGGCGTCGCGGAAGGCGATGAAGAAGATCGTGGTGCCGAGCGCCAGATAGACGAGGTCGAGGGCGAGAGCGGTGACCAGGTAATCGGTGCGGAAACTGCCCTCGAACATGACCGCGCGCATACCCTCGAAGACATAGGTCGAGGGTAGCGCCCAGGCGAAGGGCTGCAGCCAAGAGGGCAGGATCGTCACCGGGTAGTAGATGCAGCTCAAGGGCGCGATCGCGAAGATGACGGTCCACGCGAGGCCCTCGGCGCCCATGCCGTGGCGCAGGATGCCGCCGCAGATCGCCAGGCCCAGGGCCCAGCCCATCGCCATCAGCACGACCAGAAAGGCAATCAGCGGCAACCCCATGTCGAAGACCGAATAATGATAGAGCGGGATCGCCAGCAGCGCCGCCGGCACCACCCCGATGGTGACCCGGATGACGCTCATCGCCAACAGCGAGATCACCCATTCATAGGGCCTGAGGGGGGTCACGAAGAGCTGGCCCAGATTGCGCGCCCACATCTCTTCCAGAAACGACATCGACAGCCCGAGCTGGCTGCGGAACAGCAAATCCCACAGCATCACCGCACCCAATAGGACGCCGAAAGCCTGCGCGACATAGCTGCTGTTGGTGCGCAGGAACTGGCTCATGAACCCCCAGATCAGCATCTGCAGGGTCGGCCAGTAGAGGAGCTCGATCGTGCGCGGCCAGGAACTGCGCAGAATATAGAGATAGCGCAGCAGCATCGCCCACACCCGGGCCGGCGAGAACGCGGCCTCGCCGAAACGCCGGACCGCGCGGTTGCTCACGACACCGGCTCCAGTGTCCGCGCGCCGCGTGCGATATGGAGAAAAACCTCTTCGAGGTTGGTGCGGCCATAGCGGTCGATCAGCTCGCCGGGGCTGCCGCGGTCGACGATTTTTCCCTCTCTCATCATCATGACCTCTGAGCACAGCCGCTCTACTTCGGCCATGTTGTGCGAGGCGAGGAGGATCGTGGCGCCGGTGCGCTCGCGGTAATCCTCGAGATAGCCGCGCACCCAGTCGCCGGTATCGGGATCGAGCGAGGCGGTCGGTTCGTCGAGCAGCAACAATTCGGGCTCGTTCAAGAGCGCCTTGGCGAGCGCCACCCGGGTCTTCTGGCCGGACGACAGTTTGCCGGAAGGGCGATCGAGGAGGGGCTCGATCTGCAGGTCGCGGGCGAGCAGAGCGATGCGTTCGGTGCGCCCCTGGATGCCGTAGAGCCGGGCATAGATCGACAGGTTCTGGCGGACCGTCAGCCGGTGCGGCAGGTCGACATAGGGCGACGAAAAGTTGATCCGCGGCAGCACCCGGTAGCGATGCCGCAAGACGTCCTCGCCAAAGACATGCACCGTCCCCGAACTCGGCAGGAGGAGGCCGAGGAGGATCGACAGGGTTGTCGTCTTGCCGGCGCCGTTGCCGCCGAGCAGCGCCGCGGTGACGCCGCTCTCGACGGTAAAGCCGATCCCGTCGACCGCGACGGTGCTGCCGTAGCGCTTGACGAGTTTCTCGACGCGGATGACGGGGTCTGGCATCGCCGGTATATGGCGCATCGTTACGCGGTCGGCTAGCGCGCGGTTGGATCGAGCGCTAATCCGGGCTGATGCAGTCCATAGCCTCGCAAGCAGGCGGCCCGGGGCTATATTCTGACTTCATCGGTTTTGGATGCATGCTGAGACTTTGGGAGGCCATCCAGTGAGCATCGCCAACCTGACCGCAATCCCCGAGAGACGGGTGACCTTCGACCGGATCAGCCTGCGCCGGCTGGTCTTGATCCGCTGGGTCGCGATCGCCGGGCAGGCGGTGGCGCTGCTGGTCGTGCATTACGCCTTCGATTTCCACCTGCCGCTCGTGCCCGCCCTTGCCGTCGTCGGCTGCTCGGTGGTGCTCAACCTTTTTATCACCCTCTACCGCCGCGGCGCGACCCGGCTTGGCGAGCGCGAAGCCGCTTTGTTCCTCGGCTACGACCTCTTGCAGCTCGGGCTCCTGTTGTACCTGACCGGCGGGTTGCACAACCCGTTTTCGATTCTGATCCTGGCGCCGGTGACCGTCGCGGCGACTGTCCTTTCGTGGCGCCCGGTGATCGCGCTGGCGGTGTTCGCAGTCGCCATGATCACGATTTTGGCGCTATGGCACGTGCCGTTGCCGTGGCGCGGCGACCCGCCCGCATTGCCGCCCGAGCTGGTTCTCGGCCTGTGGACGGCGCTGGGCCTCGCCACGGTGTTTATC
>DATCQF010000427.1:0-7430 GCA_036569735.1 Allostellaceae bacterium
GTATCAGGTCGAGCGTGTCCGCGAAATCGCGCGCGCCGGCGAGCGCGCCCGCAAGATCGCGGCTAAGCCCGGCGCGATCGGGCAGCGGGGCGGAAAATTCGGCGGTCAGCACCGCATCGAGCAGGCCCGGTCGCTGCGCCAGGCTCTGCGCCAAGAGCGGCGCCTCGGCCATGATGTCGGCGACCAGCGAGAACAGCCCGGGATTGGCGTGAAACAGCGAAAACAGCTGAACCCCGGCCGGCAGCTGCGCGAGAAACTGGTCGAAGTGCAAGAGGGCCACATCGGGATGCGCGGTGGCGCCGAAAACGCGCAGCAGATGGGGCACGAACTCGGTCAGGATCTCGCGCGCCCGCTGGCTGCGGGTCGCCCGCATGCGGCCGTGATGCCAGTCGCGCACCATCGCCGCGACCCCGGCCGGGTCGGCATAGCCGAGCCGCGCCAGGGTGGCGAGCGTGTCGAGGTCGTCATCCGCGCCGGTGAAGACCAGATTGCCCGGCCCCGCAAGGCTCGGCGCTTCCTCGAACAGCTCGCCATAGTGCTGCTCCACCGAGGCGAGGTGGGCGCGCAGATCGGCGACGAATTCTTCGGCATCCGGGTAGCCCAGAAAGACCGCGAGCCGGGCGATGCCGCCCGGGTCGTCCGGCAGGCGGTGGGTCTGCGCGTCCTCCACCATCTGCAGCCGGTGCTCAACGCGGCGCAGAAAGCGGTAATCGGCGATCAGCGCGCCCGCGGTGCCCTCGTCGATGCGGCCGTTCGCGGCGAGACGGCGCACCGCCGTGCAGGTCTGCGCCACCCGTAGCTGGGACAGCCGGCCGCCCCAGATCAGCTGCTGTGTCTGGGCAAAGAACTCAACTTCGCGGATGCCGCCGCGGCCGGTCTTGATGTCGTGACCCTCGACCGCGATTCGCGAGCCCCCCTTATGCGCCTGGATCTGCCGCTTGATCGAGTGGATGTCCGCGATCGCCGCAAAGTCGAGATGCTTGCGCCAGATAAAGGGCTGCAGCTCCGCGAGAAAGCGTTGCGCCGCGCCACGGTCCCCCGCCACCGGGCGCGCCTTGATCAGGGCGGCGCGCTCCCAATTCTGCCCGACCGTCTCGTAATAGCTCAACGCGGCCGCCACGGACATTGCCAGCGGGGTCGAGCGCGGGTCGGGGCGCAGCCGCAGATCGGTGCGAAAAACATAGCCATCCCCGGTGCGCTCATCGAGAATACGGACGAGGTCGCGGGCAAGACGGCCGAACAGGGATTGCGCGTTGTCTTGTGCAAGACCAACAGTGCTCGCAGCCTCATAGAGAAGGATCAGGTCGACATCGCTGGAATAATTAAGTTCCCCGCCGCCAAGCTTGCCCAAAGCGAGGACAATCAGGCCGCTCCCCATCTCGGGATCGTCAGGGTCGGGCAGTCCGATCGAACGATTGGCGGCGGCGGCGCGCAGCAGATCGCGCACCGCCGCGCCGATCGCCGCCTCGGCAAAGCGGCTGAGCGCGGTCATCTGCTGTTCGAGCGACCAGCCCCCGGCCAACTCGGCGACCGCGGCAAGCAAGGCGACACGCCGTTTGGCGATCCGCAGCCGGCGCATCAACGTCGCCTGATTTTCGCCGCGATCGGGGCGTGTCTCGAACGCCGTGACAACTTCCTCGAACAACGGATCGGCACCTTCCTCGACCAGACGGGTCAGGAAATCCCATTCGGCGACGGCGAGGCGCCCGAGGAACGGGCTGTTCCCGAAGATCGCGGCAAGCAGGCCCCGGCCCGCGGCGGTGGCGCTCCACGCGCGGGCGAGCCGGACTCTTCCGCCTGGGGCGGGTCCTGTGTTTTCCGCCTCGGCAAGGGCCGCCTCCCAGGCAGCGCAACCGAGCGCGAGAAGCCGCGCATCGCCGGCCGCTGGCAGCCCGTCGCCATTGGGCCGGGCACCGGGCGGCCCGGCGCCATTGGGGGAGAGATGCGATAACAGCTTCATCGCATGATCCCGGGGAGGGCGGCGACACTCGCCCGGACGCCGATCCCGGTCAAGCCCAACGGCAGTCGAGCGTGATCGCGGCAGCGCAATCCCCGCCGCACCGCCGCTGGAGGCTGCACCACCGAGCGGCGCGCCATGTCGGGCGCGGTGCGCACCACGTGTTGCGCTGGGTCGCCTCTTTCGCCGCCGTTCTGATCCTGGTCGCCCTTTTCGGCATCTGGCGCGTGATGCAAGGCCCGCTCGAGCTGGACTGGCTCACGCCTTATGTCGAGGCGGCGTTCGAGCGTTCCGGGATCGGGCTCAAGGTGACGATTTCGGGGGTGCGTCTGGGGATCGACCGCAGCACGCATCAGCTCGATTTCCGGGCCGCGAATGTCCGCGTGTCGCTGCCTGACGGCGCGCCGCTGGCGAGCTTTCCCGAAATGTCGACGAGCTTTGGGCTTGGCGCGCTGCTGCGCGGCCGGCTTGAGGCGACGCGGGTCGTCGTCGAGCGTCCGGTCCTGCACCTGATGCGCGATGCGGGCGGGGCGATCAGCGCCCGGATCGGATCCGGCGATGTCGGTTCCGGCGAGGCCGCCGCGCCCGATCTCGGGCCGCAGATGCTCGAGCAGCTGGCCGGACCGCGCGAGCGCGATGCGCCGCTCGGCCTCTTGCGCGAACTGCGCATCCGCGGGGCGACGGTGATCGTCGATGACCAGCGGACCGGCCGAACCTGGCGGGCAGACCGGGTCGACATCGCGATCGAGCGCAGCGGGAAAGGGATCAGAGGCGATTTTTCGCTGGCCATGCCGTTGGATACCAGCATGCCGGAGGTGCATGCGCGCTATCGCTATTTCGCCGAGCGTAACGTGCTCGACCTCGACCTGTCGATCGATGGGGTTGAACCGGCCGATCTGCCGCCGCTGATCCCCGAACTGGCTCAGCTGCAGCATGTCGACGCGCCGGTTTCCGGCACGCTGCGCACCCGGATCGACCTCACGCAACATCAGGCGCTGGGCTCGCGGCTCGATCTCGTCTTGGGCCGAGGCGGGTTGCACAGCGAATTTCTCCCGACCGGCAGTGTCGCGCTCGACAAGGGCGAGTTGCACGCGGTCTATGCCCCCGAAAGCTCCGAAGTTCGGGTCGAGAAGCTCGCGCTCGACCTCGGCGGCGGGACCCAGCTGGTTCTCGACGGGACGCTCGGCGGGATCACCCCCGAGCTGATCGCCGCGCCCGCCGACGCTCGTCCGGCGGGCCATGTCGTGGGCAAGTTCAATACCGCGCTGAAGCATGTACCGGTCGCCCGGTTTGGCGAATTGTGGCCCAAGCTGCTCAGCCCCAACGGAAGGCGCTGGGTGCTCGACAATGTTCATGACGGCGTACTTGACGAGGCCACGGCGCAGCTCGGTCTCGATGTCGACCCGGTGTCTCATATCGCCAAAGTGGTGAGCGCCCAGGGCAACCTTCGCTACCACGATCTGACAGTCAACTATTTCAAAGGATTGCCGGTGGTTCGCCAAGTCGGGGGGACCGCCGTCTTTGCCGGCAATCATCTCGATTTCAGCCCGACGAGCGGTCTGCTCAAAGGGCTGAAAATCACCGGCGGCGCGGTGCGGCTTAGCGATCTCGACGCGCCGGTCGAAGGGCTGACCATCGATCTGGCGCTGGCCGGACCGTTGCAGGATGTGCTGGAATTGATCGACGCCAAGCCGCTCTATTACGCGCATGCGATCGGCATCGATCCGGCCCATGTCGGGGGCCGGGCCGAGACCCAGTTGCATTTCAAGTTCCCGCTCCTCGCCGACCTCAAATTCGACGCCGTCGAGTACGGCGCCAAGGCGACGATATCAGGGGCGAACCTCGGCAAGGTGGCGCTCGATCGCACGCTCACCGATGGCAACCTCGCGCTCGATGTTGCCCGCACCGGTGCGCATGTCCAGGGTACCGCCCGGTTCGACGGCATCCCGTCAAAAATCGACGCGAACGTCTTCTTCCATCCCAAGAGCGGCCCGCACGCCGTATACCGGGTCGGCCTGACGCTCGACGACGACGCGCAGCGCCGGCTCGATCTCGATTTCATGCCGGATCGCGTGAGTGGCCCGATTGCGGCCGACGTAACCTTTACAGTGCTCGCGGCGAACCGGGGCGAGGCGACGGCCCTCCTCGATCTGCGAAGCACGACCCTGTCGATCACCGAGGCCAATTGGAAAAAGCCGCCCGACCAGCCGGCAACCGCGAAAATCGTCCTCGATCTCGACAATGAGCGGATCGCCAAGATCCCGCAGATCGAGGTAAAGGCGCCCGGGCTCGACGGCCATTTTGCGGCGCAGATCGGCGTCGACCGCAAGCATGTCGACCGGGTCGAGATCCGGCGCCTTGTGGTCGGCGAGAACGATGTCAGCGGCACGGTTGCCCGCCGGGCCGGCGGGGGCTGGCGCGCCGACATCCATGCCGTGCGGGCCGATGCCCGCCATCTGATCAAGGACGCGATGACCGACACGCCGCCCTCGCCATCGCTGCCCCTCGCGGTCAACGCCCGGGTCGACCGATTGATCGTGGGCCCGCGGCGCGAGCTTCACCAGGTCACCGCCGACCTCTTGCGCACCGGCGGGATCTGGCAGTCCGGCCGCATCGCCGGTCGCCATCCCAACGGCCACCCGCTGTCATTGCGCTTTGGCGAGGATGGCGGCCACCGGCTGATTTTTCAGTCCGACGATCTCGGCGCCACCCTGAAGCTCCTCGACATTGCCGACGACGTGGTCGGAGGGAAGCTGAGCGTCGATGGGCAGCTCTCCGAAATCGCCGGCAAGCGCACCCTCACCGCCCATGTCGAAGGCGAGAACTACACGCTGGTGCGCGCTCCGCTGATGGCCCGCATCCTGGCGGTCCCGTCCTTTACCGGGTTCGCCAGCATGTTGTCGGGCTCCGGGCTCCCGTTCATGATCTTGCGCGGGGATTTCGTTTACAGCGGCAGCCGGCTCACCCTCGAGCGGCTCTTGGCGTGGGGCGAGTCGCTCGGGTTCACCGCGAATGGTTGGGTCGATCTCGACCGGGATTGGCTCGAGCTGCAGGGCACCGTGGCGCCGGCCTACGCATTGAATGCGATCCTCGGCCAGGTCCCGCTGATCGGCCCCTTGCTGGGCGGCGGCTCGCAGGGCCTGTTCGCGGCCAACTTCGCGCTGAGCGGCGCGAGCGCCGATCCGCAGGTCTCGGTCAATCCGCTGAGCGCGCTCGCACCCGGGGTCCTGCGCCAGTTGTTCGCGCCGATCGTCGGCCTCCCCGCGCTGTCGCAGGAGCAGCGGCCGGCGCAGTGAGCGAGCGTGACGGCGTGTGTTGTGTCGTTGTGTCGTCGCGGTCTATTCCGGATGAACGAGGGCGTGGCGCTTGCGTCCCGCGCTGAGCTTGATGCGGCCGTGCGCATCGAGATCGGCGAGCGAGACCGGCTGCGTTTCGCCGCTGACGGCGGCGTCGTTGATCCGCGCGCCGCCGCCCTTGATCAGGCGGCGCGCCTCGCCGTTCGACGCGGCAAGCCCGGCGCGCACGAACAGCTCGAAGGCCGGCACGCCACGCGCCAGCGCATCGCGCGGCAGCGCAACCTGCGTCAGGTCTTGCCCCGAGCCACCCCCCTCGAAGACCTGGCGGGCGGTCTCCGCCGCGGCCTCCGCCGCCTCCCGTCCGTGACACAGCGCGGTCGCCTCGGTCGCCAGGATTTTTTTTGCCTCGTTGATCTCGGCGTCGGCGAGCCGCTCGAGCCTTGTGATCTCGCCGAGCGGCAATTCGGTGAACAGCTTGAGAAACCGCCCGACATCGGCGTCTTCGGTATTGCGCCAGAATTGCCAGTACTCGTAGGGGGAGAGGCGTTCGGCATTGAGCCATACCGCACCTTGCGCGGTCTTGCCCATCTTGGCGCCCGAGGCTGTCGTGACGAGCGGTGTCGTCAGCCCGAACAGGGTGCGGCCGTCGCTGCGCCGGCCCAGCTCGACCCCGGCGACGATGTTGCCCCATTGGTCGGAGCCGCCCATCTGCAATTCGCACCCCATGCGCCGGCCCAGCTCGACGAAATCGTAGGCCTGCAGCACGAGGTAGTTGAATTCGAGGAAGGACAGCGGCTGGTCGCGGTCGAGGCGCAGCTTGACGCTGTCCTGGGTCAGCATGCGGTTGACCGAGAAATGGCGGCCGATATCGCGCAGCAGCGGGATGTAGCGCAGTTCGTCGAGCCAATCGGCATTGTTGACCATCACCGCATCGCCCGGCCCGTCGCCGAACCGGATGAATTTGGCGAAGACCTTGCCGATCCCCGCCATGTTGCGGGCGATATCGCCATCGTCGAGCAGCGGGCGCGCCTCGTCCTTGCCCGAGGGATCGCCGATCCGCGTCGTGCCGCCGCCCATCAGCACGATCGGCTTGTTGCCGGTCTCCTGGAACAGGCGCAGAAGCATGATCGACATGAGGTTGCCGATATGCAGGCTGTCGGCGGTGCAGTCGTAGCCGACATAGGCGGCGAGCGGCCCGGCGGTGAGGCGCGCATCGAGCGCCGCGACATCGGTGCATTGATGGATGAAGCCGCGCTCGGCGGCGGCGGCGAGGAAGGCGGAACGGTGATTGGACATGGCAGCCTCGTTTAGCACAAATGTGCGGCACGCGCTCGGGCTGATGAGCGGGACCTCGCTCGACGGCATCGACGTCGCGGCGTTGGCGACCGACGGTTATCGACGCGTCGTCGCCGGACCGGCGCTGACCATGCCCTATCCGGACGCATTCCGCGAGCGGCTGCGCGGGGTGCTCGGCGCCGCCGGCCCGAGCGGCGATATCGCCGCGGTCGAGGATGAATTGACCCGGCTGCACGGCGCGGCGGTGGCGACGTTCCGCGCGCGGCATCCCGAGACCGCGTTCGACCTCGTCGGCTTTCACGGCCACACGATCGTGCACCGCCCGGCCGAGCGGCGGACCTGGCAGATCGGCGATGGCGCGCTGTTGGCCCGGCTCGTCGGGGTCGACGTCGTCGCCGATTTCCGCAGCGCCGATGTTGCCGCGGGCGGTGAAGGCGCCCCGCTCGCGCCGCTCTACCATGCCGCCCTCGCCGCCGATCTGGCGAAGCCGGTCGCCGTGCTCAATCTCGGCGGGGTCGGCAACGTGACGTGGATCGGCCCCGGCCCCGACGACATCCTCGCCTTCGACACCGGGCCGGGCAACGCGCCGATCGACGACTGGGTGCGTCGCCACACCGGCGCGCCGGCCGATATCGACGGTGCGCTGGCGCTGGCCGGACACGCCTCGGCAGCGCATGTCGCTGGCTTTCTCGCGCACCCCTATTTCGCCCGCAAGCCGCCGAAATCGCTCGACCGCGACGATTTCCAGGACGCCATCCCCAAAGGTCTCGGACTCGCCGACGGTGCCGCGACCCTGACCGAGATGAGTGCGGTGGCGGCGGCGGCGGCGACCCGGCACTTTCCCGCGGCGGCCCGAGAGTGGCTCGTCTGTGGCGGCGGGC
>DATCQF010000428.1:0-2963 GCA_036569735.1 Allostellaceae bacterium
CGAGTGAGGCGCGTTGTACGCAGGTCAACGGCTTCCAGGCACGACTTCAAGAAAGGTACATCCATCGGGGGTGTGGGCTTGGTGCTCCGACCCAGCCCGGTTCAAAATGTAGGTGCCAGGTCCGGATGCACGTTGCTCATCAACAAACGTGCCTGCAAGAATATACAGATGTTCGTCGTATTCATGATGCTCAGCGACGCCCATTCGGTATCCCGGGTCCCATTGGACCAACATGGTTAGTTGCCCCGTTCCCGCATCCTCATGGAGGACCTTGCGCCGCGAGCCCGGCCGGAATTCCTGCCAGTCCTCTCGACTGCTGTCTACGTAGGTAATGAGCTCGGGATTTTGTGTGCCTGTCATCATATTCCCCGTAATAGCGGCTCAGTGAATCCGCTCGTATTTCTGCAATGCCCGCAGGTTGGCGGGATGCGGCTGGCCGGGGAAGAGGCCGGGCCACAGGGTCCAGCACACCTCGCCGACGTAGAGGTCGCCGTGGGAATCCACCGCCAGCCCGTGCGGCCCGATGAACGAGGTCGGCGCGGTTCCGGCAAACGGGTCGCCGATGCGCGACAAGAGCTTCCCGTTATTGTCGACGATGCTGACCCGGGGTCCCAGATTGGCGTTGAGGCGGTTGACCGAAATCTCGCCGATATAGCAGACCGGCTTATGGGTGTACGGCATGCAGATGCCGCACGGCCGGTGCAAATTGTTCCACTGCGTCTCGTACTTGCCGTTGCCGTCGAATACCTGGATGCGGTGGTTCTCGCGGTCGGCGACATAGACCCAGCCGTCGGCATCGGTGCAGATGTTGTGCACCAGGTTGAACTGGCCGGCATCGCTGCCGGGCTCGCCCCACGAGAACATCAGCTTGCCGTCGGGTGAATATTTATGGACCCGGGCGTTGCCGTAGCCGTCCGAGACGTAGATCTCGCCCGTTGGCGAGAGCGCGGTGTGGGTGCAGCGGTTGAACGGCTCGCCGCTGAGATAGGGCGCCGGCGTCCCGGGCACGCCCAGCTCCAAGAGCACCTTGCCGTCCTCGATCCGGCATTTCCTGACAAAGTGGCCGCCGTCATCGGTCAGGTAGATCGACTCGTCGGGCCCCATGTGCACCCCGTGGGCCCGCGGGTACTGCCCCTCGCCCCACGAGCGCAGGAACTTGCCGGTGCGGTCGAATATCATCATCGGGTGCTCGCCGCGCCCGAAGGCATAGACATTGTCGTTCTTGTCGACCCCGACCGCGGCGACCTCCTTGAACGACCACCCCTCGGGCAGCTGCGCCCAGTTCTCGATGATCCGATACCGGTAGTCGCCGGTCCCGACTTCGATCGCCATCTCTGGTCTCCTCGTTGCGCTCGCCGCCCGGAAGCGAGGTTAGCGAAGCGGCGATTAGGACACAATCGGCACGACGGCGGCCGCGCCCCGACGCGCGGCCGTTTGCGCAAGTCGCATTGCGCGCTAGATTGGCGTCCCATGAACACAACCCTTGCCCCCCTCCCCCCGCCCGCCAACCCCAGACTGCGCCGCATGGCGAACGCACTGCGCGCACTCGCGATGGACGCCGTCGAACAGGCCAAATCGGGTCACCCCGGCATGCCGATGGGGATGGCCGACATCGCGGCGGTGCTGTTCACCCAGTTTCTGCGGTTTGATCCGCTGGCGCCGGACTGGCCCGACCGCGACCGTTTCGTGCTGTCGAACGGGCACGGCTCGATGCTGCTCTATGGGCTATTGCACCTGCTCGGCTATCCCGACATGACGCTCGACGAGCTGAAGCATTTTCGCCAGCTCGGCAGCCGCACCGCCGGGCATCCCGAGCGGGGCCTGGCAACCGGCATCGAGGTGACCACCGGGCCGCTCGGCCAGGGCCTCGCCAACTCGGTCGGCATGGCGCTCGCCGAGCGCTTCCTCGCCACCCAGTTCGGCAGCGAGATCGTCGACCACCACACCTATGTCTTCTGCGGCGACGGCTGCCTGATGGAAGGCATCAGCCACGAGGCGATCGGGCTCGCCGGGCACTTGAAACTGAACAAGCTGATCGTCCTGTGGGACGACAATTCGATCACGATCGACGGGCCGACCAGCCTTTCGGTCTCCGATGACCAGATCGCGCGGTTCGAGGCGCATGGTTGGGCCGCCGAGCGCATCGACGGCATGGATCACGACGCGATCGCCGGCGCGATCACCCGCGCCCAGGCGAGCGACCGGCCCAGCCTAATTGCCTGCCGCACGATTATCGCGTTCGGCGCCCCGACCAAGGCCGGAACCGCCGGTGCACATGGCAGCCCGCTCGGCGCCGACGAGATCAAGGGCGCCAAGGAGCGGCTCGGCTGGGAATACCCGGCCTTTGTCGTGCCCGACGACATCCGCGCCGAGTGGCGCGAGGCCGGCGCCCGCGGGGCCGGGGTGCGGCGCGCCTGGGAACAGCGCCTTGCCGGTGTCGCGCCCGACAAGCAGGCCGAGTTCCTGCGCCGCCAGAAGGGCGAATTGCCGGCAAATTTCGATGCCCTGATCGCCGGCCTCTGCGACGATTTCCGAGCCAAGAACGCCAAGCTCGCGACCCGCCAGTCATCGGGTGCGGTGCTCGATGTCCTGGTCCCGGGGGTGCCCGAGCTGATCAGCGGCTCGGCCGACCTGACCCCGTCCAACAACACCCGCGCGAAAGACGAGAAGGAGGTGCGCCCCGGCGATTTCTCCGGGCGCTACATCCACTATGGCATCCGCGAGCACGGCATGGCCGCGGCGATGAACGGCATGGCCGCGCATGGCGGGCTGATCCCCTATGGCGGCACCTTCCTGACCTTCACCGATTACGCCCGGCCGTCGATCCGGCTGTCGGCGCTGATGGAAATCGGCGTCATCTATGTGATGACCCACGATTCGATCGGGCTCGGCGAGGATGGGCCGACCCACCAGCCGATCGAGCATCTCGCCGCGTTGCGGGCGATGCCGCACCTCAACGTGTT
>DATCQF010000429.1:0-1732 GCA_036569735.1 Allostellaceae bacterium
GGCCGCCGCCTGCCGGCGATGCGCAACGGCGAGCATCTCGCGCGGGGCGCAGTCGAGCCGGCGCAGCATTTCACCCAGCCGCCGCCGCGCTACACCGAGGCGAGCCTCGTCAAGAAGCTCGAGGAACTCGGCATCGGCCGCCCGTCGACCTATGCCTCGATCATCCAGGTATTGCAGGACCGCGAGTATGTGCGGCTCGACAAGCGGCGCTTTGTGCCGGAGGACCGCGGGCGTCTCGTCACCGCGTTCCTGACCAGCTTTTTCGAGCGCTATGTCGAATACAATTTCACCGCCGACCTGGAAAACCAGCTCGACGAGGTTTCCGGCGGGCGGGCCGACTGGAAGGAGCTGTTACGCAATTTCTGGCGCGATTTCTCCGCGTCGATCGCCGGCACCAAGGATTTGACGATTACGGCGGTGATCGAAGCGCTCGACGCCGAACTCGGTCGCCATTTCTTTCCCGATAACGGCCCGGACAACGCAACCGGGCGCGACCCGCGGCTGTGCCCGGGCTGCAGCGCCGGCCGCCTCTCATTGAAGCTCGGCCGCTTCGGCGCCTTTATCGGTTGCTCCAATTACCCCGAATGCCGCTATACCCGCGCCTTTGGGGTCGAGGCCGAGGGCGAGACCGGCGGCACTGACACCGTGCTCGGCAACGATCCCTCCAGCGGCCACAGCGTCAGCCTCAAAAAGGGCCCCTACGGGCTCTATCTGCAGCTCGGCGAAGCTGAAAACGGCAACAAGCCGCGGCGGGTCTCGCTGTTGCGCGGGCAGAAGCCGGGCGATATCGATCTCGCCACCGCGCTCAAATTGCTGGCGCTGCCGCGCGACATCGGCCGCCATCCCGAAACCGGCGAGCCGATCACCGCCGGGATCGGCCGGTTCGGCGCCTATATCAAGCACGGTCAGTCGTTTGCCTCGCTCGCCGCGGATGATGATGTCCTGGCGATCGGCCTCAACCGGGCGGTGACCCTCCTGGCCGAAGCCAAGAGTGGCGCCCGGCGCGGCCCCGAATTATTACGCGAGCTCGGGCCCCATCCCAAGGGCGGCGCGGTCCCCCTCTATCGCGGGCGGTACGGGCCCTATGTCAGCCACGACGGCGTCATCGCCTCCTTGCCCAAAGGCGCCGATCCCGACAGTTTCGCGCTCGCCGCGGCGGTCGAACTGCTCGCGGCACAGCGCGCCAAGGGCAAGGGCAAGGCCCGGCGCCCGGTACGCAAAGCCGCGCCAGCTGCCGCCTCGACGAATGGCGCCGGGAAACCGGCCCGCACGGCCGCGGCGACGCGTGCGCCGGCCGCAACCAAAGCCAAGCCGAAGGCAAAATCGCGTGCCAAAAGCACAAAGCCGGCGCGGCGTCCGTCGGCTGGATAATCGGTGTGCGTCCTTCGAGACGCCCGCTGCACGGGCTCCTCAGGATGACGTTCTTTCTTAATGCGATCAATGACTTGCGTCATCCTGAGGAGGCGCATAGCGCCGTCTCGAAGGACGCACTGGAGCGTCCGCAATTTTGACCATGGGCGGCTTTCTTTACATCCTGCTTTGCTCCGATGGCTCGTACTACGTTGGATGCACAAGTAGTAGTTTGGAAAAGCATATGGCAGAGCTCGATGCTGGCTTGTTCGATGGCTACACCGCCTATCGGCGGCCCGTGAAGTTGGTATTCCATCAGCATTTTGAAAGCATTGAAGAAGCAATCTCGGCCGAACGACAGACCAAGGGCTGGCGGCGCGCG
>DATCQF010000430.1:0-8974 GCA_036569735.1 Allostellaceae bacterium
GGAAAGCCGCTCCCGCTCGCTCCCACCGGTCGGACATGGACGCTCGTGGACCCGAGTGATCAAAAAGGTCAAAAACGCCATAAGTAGCTGTGGCCGGCCCGCTTTACAGTTGCACCGATCACCGGCTATAAGACAGGGAGAACCTTGATGCCGGCACCCCCCTTTATCGCCGCGCGGGATTTTCTGTTCGCCCACCGCACCGATTACCAGACCGCGTATCGCGACTTTCGCTGGCCGGTGCTCGACCGGTTCAACTGGGCGTTGGATTATTTCGACCCGATGGCCCGGGGCAACGATGCTCTCGCGCTGTGGATCGTCAACGAGGGCGGCAGCGAGCACAAACTGTCCTTTGCCGAGATGGCGGATCGCTCGAACCGGGTCGCCAACCATTTGCGCGCGCTCGGCGTCAAGCGCGGCGACCGCGTGCTGTTGATGCTCGGCAACGTCGTGCCGCTGTGGGAATGCATGCTGGCCGCGATGAAGCTCGGCGCGGGTCATCATCCCGGCATCGACCTTGCTGACCCGCGACGACCTCGTCGACCGCTTCGAGCGCGGCCGCGCCCGCCATGTCGTCACCGGCGCCGACAACATCGGCAAATTCGCCGAGGTGCCGGGAAACTACACGCGGATCGCGGTGAGCGATGCCGCGGGTGATGCAGCGCCGGGATGGCATGACTACGAGGATGCCTACGATGCCCCTGCCGCCTTCGCGCCGGATGGCGAGACCCGGGCAGAGGATCCGCTCCTGCTCTATTTCACCTCCGGCACGACCGCCAAGCCCAAGCTGGTGCTGCACAGCCACCAGAGCTACCCGGTCGGCCATCTCGCGACGATGTACTGGCTGGGCCTCCTTCCCGGCGACATCCACCTCAATATTTCCTCGCCCGGCTGGGCCAAGCACGCCTACAGCTGTTTCTTCGCGCCGTGGAACGCCGGGGCGAGCGTGTTCATGCTGAACCAGCCCCGCTTTAACGCACCCGCGCTCCTCGACGCGATCGCGCGCCATCGGGTCACGACGTTCTGCGCGCCGCCGACCGTGTGGCGGATGCTAATCCTCGAAGATTTGCGGGCCCGCAAGGTCGCGCTGCGGGAAGTCGTCAGCGTCGGCGAGCCGCTCAACCCCGAAGTCATCGAGCAGGTCCGCGCCGCCTGGGGACTGACGATCCGCGACGGCTATGGCCAGACCGAAACGACGCTGCAGATCGGCAACATGCCGGAGCAGACGCTCAAGCCCGGCGCGATGGGCCAGCCGGCTCCGGGCTATCGCGTGCGTCTCATTGATGGCGACGGAAAGGATCGGGACGAGGCGGAAATCTGCCTCGCTCTCGACCCGCCGCCGCTCGGCCTGATGCGCGGGTACCAGGGCGACGACGGCGCGACCCAGCCGCTGGCCGGCGCGGTCTATCGCACCGGCGACGTGGCGATGCGCGACGCGGACGGGCATTTCACCTATGTCGGGCGCGCCGATGATTTGTTCAAATCATCGGATTACCGGATCAGCCCGTTCGAACTCGAAAGCGCACTGATCGAGCATGCCGCCATCGCCGAGGCGGCGGTCGTGCCGTCGCCCGATCCGCGGCGCCTCGCCGTCCCCAAGGCGTTTGTCGCATTGACCCAGGGGCATGCAGCCGACCGCGCCACAGCGCTGTCGATCTTCGCCCATCTGCGAGCCCATCTGGCGCCGTTCAAGCGGGTCCGCCGACTCGAATTCGCCGATCTGCCAAAGACGATCTCCGGGAAGATCCGGCGCGTCGAGCTGCGCGCCGCCGAGAGCGCGCGCCGGGCGGCGGGCGAACGCGGCGCGCTCGAGTTCTGGGAAGAGGATTTCCCCGAGCTGCGTTAAAACAGGTTGCGCTGATCGACGCTTGCGGCGAAAGTCCGCGGTGAGACTTTGGCTGGTAGAACGATATGCCCTTTGTAAATGAATTTTATATCGACGTTATAAGGATGATCGGGCTATTGTTCGTGCCACTCCTCGCGGGCTCCGTAATCTTGGCAATGCTGTTGACATTTTTCGCCATCGTTGGCCCCCCAGGCTGACGATCCAGCTGTTATATTCAGACTAAGACACCGCCGTTGAAGCATCGATGATTGCTATCCAGCATCTGCTGCCCGGCACCCGCATCCGGCTTGCCGATGGCGCCATCGCCGAGATCCGCGAGAACCCGCGCGACGGCACCTGGGTCATCGCGCGCCGCGTCCCGCCCCAGGGTGAAGGGTCAGGAGATTCGCCGGGACAGGCCGGGGAAACCGACGATCTCGTCCATGTCGATGACATCGCCGAGGTGATCGCGGGCTGACTGGACGTCGCTCGCGCCCCCCGACGCTGCGCGGGATGGCCATCGCAAGGCAGGCGCAAGGCAGGAAATTCTTTGCGCCGGTTGACCCGCGGCGCTGCGGCGGGCATTTAGCATGCGATGCTGAAGTTTTTCGAACGCCTCCTCAATCCCACCGGGCCGCCGCCCGACGCACCGCCGCCGACGCTGGACAGCCCGCATGCCGTCTGGCGGTTCTATTGGCATTTCGTACGCCAGATCCCGGGGTCGGTAATCGCCCTGTTCACCACCGGCTTTTTTGTCGCGATCACCGACGCGGCGATCCCGGTCTTCATCGGCCGGGTGGTGTCGCTGGTCTCCTCGCAGCGGCCGGAGACGATCTGGGACGAGGCGGGAACACAGCTCCTGCTGATGGCCGCGCTGCTCCTGGTCCTGCGGCCGGCGTCGCATTTCGCGCAATTCATCGTCACCAACCAGATGCTGACGCCGGGCCTCACCAACCTGGTGCGCTGGCAGAGCCATTGGCATGTCGTGCGCCAGGGCTGGACGTTTTTCCAGAACGACTTTGCCGGGCGCATCGCCCAGCGGGTCATGCAAACCGGCCCCGCGCTGCGCGAAAGCGTCGTCCTCTCGATCATTGGCGTCTGGTACATCCTGGTCTACGGGACCAGCGCGGTAACCCTGCTCGCTGCGGCCGACTGGCGGCTATCCTTACCGATCGTCTTATGGTTCGGCCTCTATGGCGGCGTGCTCGCGGCGTTTCTGCCACGGATGCGCGAGCGTTCCCGCCGCATGTCGGAGATGCGCTCGAACCTGACCGGCAAGATCGTCGACAGCTACACCAATATCCTCACCGTCAAGCTGTTCGCCCGCGCCCGCGATGAAGACGCGTTCGTCCGCGACGCGATCGACGAGCAGACCGAGGCGTGGCGCGCGCAACAGCGCCTGGGAACGATGTGGTCGATCTCGCTGTCGATGATGAACGCGCTGCTGATGGTCGGCACCGGGGCGCTGGCGCTCCTGTTATGGCGGGCCGGCTATGTCGCGATCGGCACCGTCGCGATGGCGATCCCGATGTCATGGCAGATCGCCACGATGTCGGGCTGGGTCGCCCAGCAGATCGCCAACATCTTCGACGATATCGGCCAGGTGCAGGACGGGATGCGCTCGATCGCGGTCGCGCGGGAGATGCCGGACCTGCCGGGTGCGGTCGAACTGCCGCGGGTCACCGGAGCGATCCGGTTCGACACCGTCAGCTTCGACTATGGCCGCTCGCGCCGGCTGGGGGGCGTCTTGCGCGAACTCGAGCTCGATGTCGCGCCGGGCGAGCGGGTCGGGCTGGTCGGGCGCTCGGGCGCCGGCAAGTCGACCCTCGTCCATCTGCTGCTCGGGTTCTACCGCCCGGCGGAGGGGCGCATCCTGATCGACGGCAGGGACATCGCCGGGCTGACCCAGGAAAGCCTGCGCGCCCAGATCGGCATGGTGACGCAGGACACCTCGCTGCTGCATCGCTCGATCCGCGACAACCTGCGCTACGGCCGCCCCGACGCCAGCGAGGCGGAGATCGTCGACGCGGCGCGGCGCGCCCATGCCACCGAGTTCATCGAGGGGCTCGAGGACTGGTACGGCCGGTCCGGCTTTGATGCCCATGTCGGCGAGCGCGGCGTCAAGCTGTCGGGCGGCCAGCGCCAGCGCATTGCCCTCGCCCGCGTGATCCTCAAGGATGCGCCGATCCTGGTGCTCGACGAGGCGACCTCGGCGCTCGATTCCGAGGTCGAGGCGGCGATCCAGGAACAGCTCGCCGGGCTGATGGAGGGGCGCACCGTGATCGCGATCGCGCACCGGCTGTCGACGATCTGCCGGATGGACCGGCTGATCGTGCTCGATCGCGGCCGCATCGTCGAGGAAGGCACCCACGAGAGCTTGCTCGCGGCGCGCGGCGCCTATGCTTCGCTGTGGCGCCGCCAGTCGGGCGGGTTCCTGGTCGACCGGCCCCCAAGTGGCCATGACACCGCCCGCGAAGCCGCCGCGCTCGCCCGGATCAGGGTTTGATGGCGGTGCGCCCTTCGTCGAGAAGGCACCCCTAGAGCGAAATCCGATTTAATGGAATCGGATTTCGTTCCCAACTTGATGATCTGGAGCATGTTCTCGTCGGAAAAGTGGCTTCCACTTTTCCGGAACATACTCTAGGCGGCTCAGCACCCCAGATGCTTCTTCTCCGCCGCGGCGCGCTCCCGGATGGACGCCCCCTGGTGCGGGAAATCGTGATCGAGCTGTGCGAGCGCGAGGCAGGCGTTCTGCTTTTGACTGGCGCGGCCGAGCGACATGCCGAGCTTCAACAGGTTGTCGGCCGCCTTGGCGCTTTTCGGATAGCGCTTGTAGCCTTCGGCAAAGGCGCTCGCCGCCTCCAGGTACCTGTTGCGGGTGTAATAGGTCTCGCCGAGCCAGTATTGCGCATTGCCGGCCATCGCGTCCTTCGGGTGCTGCTCGACAAAGGCCTTGAGCGCGGTTTCGGCGGCGGGATAGTCGGCCTGCTTCAAGAGGCCGAAGGCATGATTGTACTGCTCGGCCGCCGAGCTGTTCGGCAATAATCCGCCGGAAGCGGGATGCCCGGCGGGCGCCGCGCTCGCCAGCTCGGCGGGAGCCGCAGGCGCTCCCGGCGGCGTCAGGGTGCCGAAGATCGGCGCCGGGGCGCCGGGACCCGGGGCGCCAAGAGTTGGGCCACCGGGCGGCGGGACCGCGGTTCCGGGCGGCATCAGCGCTCCGGCGCTGCCGCGCGGACCAAGCCGCGGGGGCGGCAAATCCTCATCATCCGCGTTGGGCGGCGCCGCCGCGAACTGCCGAGCGGGCCGCGCGGCGGCGGCCGGTGCCCCCGGTCGCGATGGCGCCGGATTGGCCGCCGCCAGCGGAGCCGGCCCGGTCGGGGCGCCTTGGCTGAAGTGCGTCTCGACATCGCCGCTGACCTGCTCGACGCGCTGCCGCATCTGCTCGATCTGATTGATGAACTCCTCGACGCGCCCGGTCAGTTCGCGCATCTGTCCTTCGAGGCGATCCATGCGGATTTCGGTGTTGACGGCCGCGCCGCCGCCCGTCGGGGCCGGAGCGCCGCGATACACCTGGCGCTGCAGCATGTTGAGGTCGCGCTCGACGCGATCGAGCCGCTCCGGGGTCGATCCGTCCTGGCACCAGGCCGGTGCCGGCGCGGCGGACACGGCGAGGCCGAACGCCATGCCGAGACAAGCACCAGGCAGCAACACTTGCCGGAACATCGAATAAGCCTCGCGCACTAGCGGGATGCGCCGAGATCGGCGCACCGGCGGCTTTCCTGCCGGAGCCGCATGAAAGCCGCCGGCCGAAATACCTAGTAAGCTCAATTTTAGGCAAAAAGAGGGCGCCGATCCGGTGGGACGACCCGCCGCGCAGCGGTAAATCGGGCACTCCGCCGGAACATGGCCCGCTCCGCATCGACCCGCCAGCCGCTCCCTCGGGGAGCCGCTCAGTTGACGGTGGTAACGCCCCGGCGGTTTTGCGCATAGGACTGGTCATCCGAATGCGGGACCTCCGGCCGCTCCTTGCCGTAGCTGATCGTCGAGACCCGGGCCGCCGGGATGCCCAGCGCCACGAGAACGTTTTTCACCGCCTGGGCGCGGCGTTCGCCGAGCGCCAGATTGTATTCGCGGGTGCCGCGCTCGTCGGTATGACCCTCGATCGTTACCGAGACATTGGGGTAGCGCTTCAGCCACCCGGACTGGCGCTGCAGGATCTGCTGTGCCTCTGAGGAAATGTCGGAGCGGTCATAGGCGAAGAACACGCGGTCGCCGGCGGTTGCCGCCAGATCCTGCTGCGACCCCGGTCCGAACCGCGAGCTCCCGCCGGGACCGCCGGGGCCGCCAGGCCCGCTTGCCCCCGGTTCCGGCGTGCTGCTGCAGGCGGCAAGCATCAGGAATGCCCCGGCGACGGCGATGAAACGTAGAAGCATGATGAACTCTCCCAGATGATCGGTGCGATGTAGCCTTGATTGAACCCTCGGACGTCCGGGCGCCCTATTCCCTGGCTAGCGCAGCAACGGGGACCATGCCGGGTCGGACGCATCGCCGGGCGTCGTCACCTCGCGCTGATTGGAGCCGGTCAGATCGATTGTATAGAGCCGGGGGCCGCGGCCGCGGGCTTGGCTGAAATACATCAGCACGCGGCCATTCGGCGCCCAGGTCGGTCCTTCGACCAGAAAATCCTGCGTGAGCAGTCGTTCGCCGGAGCCGTCGGGCCGCATGACGCCGATATAGAACGAGCCGCCCTCGATCTTGGTGAAGGCAATCAGATCGCCGCGTGGCGACCATACCGGAGTGCCGTATTTGCCGTTGCCAAAGCTGATCCGCTTGATGCCGCCGCCACCGGAATCCATCACATAGAGCTGCTGCGAGCCGCCGCGGTCGGAGTTGAAGACGATCTTCGCACCGTCCGGCGAATAGGAGGGCGTGGTGTCGATCGAATTACCCTCGGTCAGGCGCGACATTCCCCCGCCATGCGCGCCCATCACGTAGATGTTGGTGGCGCCGTTCTCGGAGCGGCTAAAGATCAGCCGGCTGCCGTCGGGCGAGAAACGCGGCGCGAAGGTCATGCCGGGTACATTCCCGACGGATCGGTTCTGACCGGTATCGAGATTGTACAGATAGACGCTCGGCGTGCCGCTGGCGTAGGACAGGTAGGTGATCTCCTGCGCCGAGGGCGAGAAACGCGGCGTCAGCACCAATGCCTTGCCGTCGGTCAGGTACTGATGGTTGGCGCCGTCCTGGTCCATCATGGCGAGACGCTTCACGCGTTTCTGGGCGGGGCCGGATTCGGCGATGTAGACGATGCGGGTATCGAAATAGCCGTCTTCGCCGGTGATCCGCTTGTAGACCTGGTCGGCGATGATGTGGGCGATGCGGCGCCAGTTCTGCCGGGTCGTCGTATAGGCAAAGCCGGCGAGCTGCTGCTCGGCAACCACGTCCCACAGCCGGAACTCGACGCGGAACCGGCCATCGCCCTGGGTCTGCACCGAACCGGTCACCAACGCCTGGGCGCTGATCTGGCGCCAATCGCCAAAGCGCGGTCCCTCGCCCGCCGCGACGTTCTGGATAAAGCTGCGTGGATCGAGCGGGCGAAACAGGCCCGAACTCCCCAGATCGGCCGAGATCACCTGGGCCAGATCGCTGCCGACCTTACCCTCCTCACCCCCGCCCCCGGCAAAGGCCGGGATCGCGATCGGCATCGGCTCGACCTTGCCGCGGGTGATGTCGATGCGCAGCTCGGCCGATGCCGGCGCGGGCGCGAGCAAAAGCAACAGGGCGGCGAGCGCTAACCAGGTTACGCCCAGGACGGAGCGGTCCTGCTTCATTGCATGTCCTTTGTGCTGAATCCAAAGATGAAACTCTGCCAAACCTCGTAACGGTCGGGGGGCAGGCGCAGCGGCGAGCAGCGCGGGTTCTTGAGCGCGCGAATACCACTGTCCGCGACGGCGCGGTAGATCTGGTCGCTCGCGTATTGGCCCTGATCGTCGACCCGCGCCTGCTGCACGGTGCCGTCACGGTTCATCACGACCCTGATGTCGGCGACGAGGTCGGGCTTTTCCTTCGCGCCGAACGGCGGGTTGAAGCAGGGTCGCAACTGCTCGCGGACGAGGTCGATGTCGCTTGCCGTGAGCCGGCTGCCGAGCGGCGCCTTGGGCTGCGAGGAGGGTGGCGCGGTCGCCGCCATGCGGTGCGGTGCGGGCGGCGCCTCATCGGCTTCGGCGACCTGCTGCCGGGTCAGGTTCTTCAGCAGATTGTCGAACGCGGCCGGCTGTGGGTGCTTGTCCTCGAGGTTCTGCAGCAGCTTGTCAAACGCCTTGGGGTCGGCCTTGGCCGTTTCCGGGCGCGGCGCGTGCTGGACGCGTTGCGGCTCGGGCTTCGGCTTGGGCTCGGGCGGCCGCGGCGGCGGGGGCGGCGGCGCCTGAGCCTCGACCGGTTTGGGCGGCGGCGGCGGCGGGAGCGGCGGCGTCTTGACCTCGGGCTTCACCGGCTCGGGCGGCGCGGGCAGCGGCGGCGGCGCGGCGGCGGCGGGCGGTTCGGGGACAGGCTGCGGCGGTTCCGGCTTCGGCTCGGGTTTGGGCGCCGGCGCGGCGATCGGCGGCTCGGGCTTGGCCTCGGGCTTTGGCCGGAACGGGTTCGGGTGGGTGGCCTTGGTCTCCGGCGCGATCGTCACCAGCGCGACCGCGATCGGCTGCTCCTGCGGCGGCGGGTGGTGGAACAGGCTCGGCAGCCCGAGCACGATCAACAGGAGCATGCCGACATGCAGCGTCGCCGACAGCGCGATGCCGCCCGGCATCACCTCGCGCGCGGTGGTGCCCGGCGTGCCCGGCGCAAGATCGCGCTCGACCGCCTCGACCGTCATCATGCTGATCGCGGACACCCCACCCGGCTCCCGGGCTAGCGTTTGACCGCGGCGGCGGGGCGCACCGCCTGAGGCACCGCCGCCGGGCGGCCCTTTGGCGCCTCGGCGACCAGCGACACCTTGTGGAAGCCGGCGGCGGTCACCAGGCTCATCACTTCGAGCACCCGGCCGTAGTTGATCTCCTTGTCGCCGCGCACATAGAGGACGGCGTCGGGGTTGCCGCCGGTGATCGCCTGCAGCCGCGCGACCAGCTGGTCGATCGGCACGGTGGTCTCCGAGATGAATAC
>DATCQF010000431.1:0-1647 GCA_036569735.1 Allostellaceae bacterium
CGGTGGTGCCGTAGAACGTCATGAAGTCGGGCCACGGCGCCTTCATGTGGAAACGCACCACCAGCGGGTCGACGATCTCGACCTCGCGGACATGGTCTTTCAGCGTCGCCGCCCCGGCTCCCTTGTAGCGCTCGAAGCTGAACTTGACGTCTTCGGTCGTCACCGGGTCGCCGTTGTGGAACGTCAGGCCCGGGCGCAGCTTGAACTCGTAGGTCAGCCCGTCCTCGCTCTCAGCCCAGGATGCGGCCAGGCTCGGGCCCATCTTCTCGCCGGGATAGGGCCGCACCAGCGCATCGTGGATCGCGTAGAGCATGCCGAACGGGGTGATCTGTGGCGGCGCGCTCGACGGGTCGAACCAGGCCGGCGAGATCGTCACGTGCCACGCCATGACGGCGCGTCCCGCCGGCTCCTTCTCGGCGGCAAGGGGCGCAGCCGCGGCGACGGCAACAAGCACGCCGCTCAGCGCGGCGACGAATGCCGGACGCAAGCGCCGGATTGGCAACGAAATCATCAAGGTCCTCCCCTGCGGCACGCGCGCCGCGAACTCCCCGGGCTTTATCGATGCCGGGATCATCGCCGGATCATAGGCCGGCGTAACGGATTGTCAGCCATGTCGGTGGCGCCCGGCAACCCGGTCCGGCTGCGACCGCACGCCCCTTTCGGGTGGCAGCCCCTACCCCGCGGCTCTGCCCGCCCGCTCCGCCGGGACCCTGTCGAGGATCTCGCGGATCAGTGCCGCGAGGTCGGCGGACCGATAGGGTTTCGCGATCATCGGAAAATCATCGACCCCCAAATGGTCGGCAGTGGCGCCAGCCTGCCGGGCATACCCGGAGGTCAGCAGCACCTTGAGCCGGGGCCGCAAGCGCAGCGCCGCGCGCGCCAATTGGGCGCCGTTCAAGCCGTTCGGCATCACATAATCGGTAAACAGGAGATCGAAATCGCCGCTTCTGCCAAGGATGGCGAGGGCCTCGCGCCCGTCGCGCGCGACGGTGGTCCGATAACCCAGCCGTTCGAGCGTCGCCGCCGCAACCTCGCGTACGTCATCTTCGTCTTCGACCACGAGGATCGTCTCCGAGCCGCCTTCTTCGGCGCGCACCGGGCGGCCAGGCTCAACAGCGTCGCTCCCTTCCGGCAGGAGCGGAAGATAGAGCCGGAAGGTGGTGCCCTCGCCCGGCGCGCTGTCGACGACAATCCGCCCGGCGGACTGGGTGGCGAAGGCCCAGACCTGGGCCAGCCCGAGACCGCTGCCCATGCCGACCGGCTTTGTCGTATAGAACGGCTCGAAGACGCGCCGCTGCACCTCGGGGGACATGCCCGACCCGGTATCGGTGACCGAGAGAAGGATGTGCGTCGCCGCCGCCGGTCCCGTCAAATCATCCGGCAAACCCGCCGGGCTGGTCGCGATCGTCAGCGTACCCGCACCGTCGGTGGCGTCGCGGGCATTGATCGCGAGGTTCAGCATGGCGGCTTCGAATTGGGTCGGATCGAGCTTGCAAAAGGCCTTGCCCCCGTCGAGCTGGAGCCGCAGCTCGATCGTCTCGCCGATCGCGCGCTGAATGAGCGGTGCAAAATCGGCGATCATCGCGTTGACGTCGACGATCCGCGCCTCGATCGGATCCTGCCGCGACAGGACGAGGAGCTGCCGGG
>DATCQF010000432.1:0-1739 GCA_036569735.1 Allostellaceae bacterium
GGGGTGAGGGGCGTCCAACGGGGGAGAACGCTCATGGCAGCTTCACTCACCATCGGCAGTGCCGAGATCGGTCCGGCCTGGGCGGCTGAGAGGCCGATCCGCTATCCCGAGCCCAACGTCAAGGTGCTCGATGAACGCTTCCGGAAATACGTGCTGGGCAACGCGGCAGTGGAGCGCATCGCCGGCGGCTGCCGCTTTACCGAGGGGCCGGTGTGGTTCGGCGACGGGCGTTACCTCCTGTGGAGCGACATCCCCAACGACCGCATCATGAAATGGGAGGAGGAAACCGGCGCCGTCAGCGTGTTCCGCCGCCCCTCCAACTACGCCAACGGCAACACCCGCGACCGCCAGGGCCGCCTCGTCACCTGCGAGATGGACGCGCAGCGCCTGACCCGCACCGAATACGACGGCACGGTGACGGTGCTCGCCGACAGCTTCGAGGGCAAAAAGCTGACCGCGCCCAACGACGTCGTCGTCAAATCGGACGGCTCGGTCTGGTTCAGCGACAACGGCGCCGGCACCCGCGGCAACTACCTCGGGCACAAGGCGCCGTGGGAATTGCCGCTGCGGGTCTACCGGCTCGATCCCGCGACCGGCGCGATGACGATCGCGCTCGACGATATGAAACGGCCGAACGGCCTCGCCTTCTCGCCCGACGAAAAGCTGCTCTACGTCGTCGACACGCCGGGCCCCGGGCAGCGCACGATCCAGGTCTACGATGTCGTCGACAACGGCACCAGGACGGCCAACCGGCGCGAGTTCTGCAGCGCCGAGCCGGGCGGCAGCGACGGCATCCGGGTCGACACCGACGGCAACCTCTGGTGCGCCTGGTCCGGCGGCGAAGCCGAGGACGGGGTCGCGATCTACGCCCCCGACGGCAAGATGATCGGCCGCATCATGCTGCCCGAGCGCTGCGCCAATTTGTGTTTCGGCGGCAGGAAGCGCAACCGCCTCTTCATGGCCGCCAGCCAGTCGGTCTACGCCCTCTATGTCGAAACGCAGGGAGTGCTGGGGGGCTAAGCGATGCCCGGTGTACGGCGGCGCGATTTCCTGCCCCTCCTCGGCGCCGTCGCCGGATGGCCGCTCGCGGCAGGGGCGCAGCAGCCGGCGATGCCGGTCATGGGCTATCTCAGCAGTAAGGGTGAGGCGGCGGAGGCCGGCATCCTCAGCGCGGTTCGCAAGGGCCTGGCGGAGAGCGGTTTTGTCGAAGGCCGCACGGTCAGGATCGCATACCGGTGGAGCGAGGGGGAGTACGACCGCCTGCCCGCCTTCGCCGCCGACCTCGTTGCCCGCAAGGTCAATGTGATCATGGCCTCGGGCGTCCCGGCGACGCTTGCGGCCAAGGCCGCGACCGCGACGATACCGATCGTCTTCCGGCTCGCGATCGATCCGGTCGCGTTCGGCCTGGCGCAGAGTCTCAACCGGCCCGGCGGCAACCTCACCGGCGTGACGATGCTGTTCGATGCTCTGACGCCGAAGAAACTCCAACTGCTGCACGAGCTGGTCCCCACCGCCGCGACGATCGGATTCCTGATCAATCCAAAAAACCAGAACGCCCAATCGCACCAGGAGCGCGCCGTGGAAGCGGCACGGACGCTCGGCCTTGGGATCACCGTGCTGACGGCGAGTTCCGCCGGCGAATTCGACTCTGCCTTTGCCGCCGGCCGGCAACAGGGAGTTCGCGCCGTGCTGGTCGGCGACGATCCGTTCTTCGACGTCGGGAAACAGGAGATTGTTGC
>DATCQF010000433.1:0-3217 GCA_036569735.1 Allostellaceae bacterium
GGATCGCCACGTCGTAGGGCCAGGTCAGATCGAATTTGCCGCTGACAAAGCCGAGGATCGCGGTCGAGCGGTTGCCGATGATCGTAAATTCAATGCCGTCGAGATAGGGCCGCCCGGGTTTCCAGTAATCCGGGTTGCGCACCAGTTTGATCCCCTGGTTCGGCTTGTACTCGACGAACTTGAAGGGGCCGGTGCCGATCGGGTGCTGGCGCATCTCAGAGGGCGGCACGTGGCAGGGATAGACCGGCGCATAGCCCGAGGCAATGAGGGCGATGAGGGCCGGTTGCGGCCGCTTCAGGTGGAATGTCGCGGTCTGGTCGCCGTCGGCGGTGACCCGCTCGACATTCTGCCACCAGAATTTGCGCGGGTTGGTGCGCAACTTGGCGGGGCCGGTGCCGAGCAGATAATCCCAGGTGCATTTGACGTCGCGCGCCGTAAAGGGCTTCCCGTCGTGCCAGCGGACGCCGTCGCGCAGCTGGAAGGTGAGCCCGGTGCCGTCCTCGCTCCACGACCAGCTCGTGGCCAGTTCGGGCACGATCGTCGCCAGGCTGTTCTGCGCGACGTGCTGGTCGTAGAGGACGAGGTTGTTGAACACCGCCATCATCGGCATCGACGTCGAGAGGCTCGCCTCCTCGATCGTCGACATGCTGCCCGGGCTGTCGCGGTGATAGATCTTGAGGGTGCCGCCCGGCTTCTGCGCCATGGCCGGGCCGCCGAGGGAGAGGCCGAGGCAGAATACGGCCGCCGCCGGCAGGTACCGGGCGATGGCCGAGAGGCCTACCGGTCGAGCCATATATCCTCCCGGCGATTGCCGTTGTAGAGGCTGTTGACCATGATCGTCAGTCCCTTGACGTAGGGTTGCCAGCAGGTCGCGGCGCGGGTGTAGAAGATGATCGGTCGCGCGCTGTCGTCGGCGAGCTTGCGCTCGATGGCCCACACGAGCTGCTTGCGCCGCCCCTCGTCGCCTTCGATCGATTGCTGCTCGATCAGCTTGTCCACCTGTGGGCTGCAATAACCGTCCCAGTTGAGGCTCGATCCGCAGCCGTAAAACAGATCGAGAACCGGGTCGGGGTCGGGCCCGCTGGTCTGCAGGTTGAGGCCGACGGTGAAGTCCTTGCGCCGGATCTTGGGGAAATAGGCGGTGGTGTCGACGGTATCGAGTTCGCCGTCGAAATAGACCTCCTTCAGCTGGTCGATCAACAGCACCGCCGGATCGCGGTAGAACGGCAGATCGCGCGTCGTCACCTTGATGTTGAGCCTTTTGTCGGGCCCATAGCCGAGCTTTTGCATGATCGCGCGAGCCTGCGTGCGGTTTTTCTGCACATCGGGGTCATAGCCCGGCAATTCCTTCAGCAGGTCCGGCGGCATCCCCCACAGCCCGCCGGGTGCCGGCTGCAACACCCCGCCGATCTCGCCCTGGCCTTCGCTGATGATGTCGATGAACGCCTTGCGGTCGATGCTCAGCGCCATCGCCCGCCGCAGATCCGGGTCGTCGAACGGCGGCTTGTCGCGGTTGACGATCAGGTGACGGTTGACGCCGCCCTCCGGCGCCACCTCGCAGATCGCCCCCGGCATCTGGCTCTGCACATCCTTCAACAGCGGCATCGTCAGGGTGTTGGGAAAGGTCATGTCGACCTTGCCGGAAACGAACGCCAATACCGCGGTCGCCGGGTTGCGGATGATCGTGTACTCGATGCCGTCGAGATAGGGCCGGCCCGGTTTCCAGTAATCCGGGTTGCGCGCCACCTTGATCGACTCGTTCGGCTTGAACTCGACGAACTTGAAGGGCCCGGTGCCGATCGGATGCTGGCGCATCTGGGCCGGCGAGACATGACAGGGATAGACCGGCGCGAAGCCGTTGGCGACAAGCATCAGAAACGCCGGCTGCGGCCGCTTCAGGTGAAAGGTGACCTCGTAGTCGCCTTTGGTGGTGACCCGATCGAGGTTCTTGAAGTTGGTTTTGCGAGGATTGATGCGGAACTTCTCGCTCGACTTCTCGAGCAGCAGATCGAAGGTGCATTGCACGTCCCGGGCGGTGAACGGCTTCCCGTCATGCCACTTGACGCCCTGGTGCAGCGGAAAGGTCAGTTCCTTGCCGTCTTCGCTCCACGACCAGCTTGTCGCCAGATCGGGCACGATCGATTTGAGGCTGTCCTGCTTCACCTGCTGGTCGAACATGACGAGGTTGTTGAACACCCCCATCATCGGTCCCTCGGAAAAGACCGTCGCTTCCTCATGGATCGACATGCTCGCCGGGCTGTCGGGGGTGTTCATCTTGAGGATGCCGCCGGGCTTTTGCGCCGAGGCGCCGCCGCCCACCGCCGATGCGAGCAGCACCGCACCCGCCACCGTCATCGCCCGCGCTGGTCGCCGCATGCCCCGATCCTCCCTGTGTAGCGCGGCTTCACGAGACGCGCGGTGACACCCTGTTGTCGCGACGCTCCCGGCGTGAACTTTCGCGCGAGCGCCCGCAACCTCCAGGTTATCATACGCGAGCGATAAAAAAGGGGCAGCGCCGCCGACCCTCACGTCGCCCCTACCGCTGCCCCGCGTTCGGCTATCCTATTGGGCGGCTATCCTATTGGCGGCTATCCTATTGGGCGAATAGCGCAGGAGCATCGCGTGAGGGCAATTCTATGCCGCGAATGGGGCGGCCCCGATGGGCTCCGCCTCGACGAGGTCGGCCGCACGAAGCTGCGGCCCAATGAGGCGCGCATCCGGGTGCGGGCCTGCGGCGTCAACTTCGCCGACACGCTGATGATCGAGGGCAAGTACCAGGTCAGGCCCGAGTTCCCGTTCACTCCCGGCCTCGAAGCCGCCGGCGAGGTCATCGAAGTGGGCGTCGAGGTGCGCCATCTTGAACCGGGCCAGCGCGTCCTCGCGGTGCTGCGCTTTGGCGGCGGCTATGCCGAGGAGATCGTGATCAACGCCGACGCGGTCGTGGCGATCCCCGATGCGATGGATTTCGTCACCGCCGCCGCCTTTCCGGTGGCCTACGGCACCGCCCATTTCGCGCTGACCCATCGCGGGCATCTGGCGCCGGGCGAAACCCTCCTGGTGCTCGGCGCCGCCGGCGGGGTCGGGCTCGGCGCGGTCGAGATCGGCAAGGCGCTCGGCGCCCGGGTCATCGCCGCGGCCGGCGGCCCGGAGAAGCTCGCGGTCGCGCGCGAGCACGGCGCCGACGAATTGATCGATTACCGCGCCGAGAGTATTCGCG
>DATCQF010000434.1:0-2165 GCA_036569735.1 Allostellaceae bacterium
CGACGAGACGGTGGCGTAGGGCCTCGTGATTGTAATAATCGGACGGCAGGCTCGATATCGGTACGAGCCCGTCGGCGCCGCTTTCGGGCAGCGTCACGAACAGCCCGAACGGCGCGACCCCGGTGATGCGCGCCGCGAACACCGTGCCGATCGCGCCGCCGAGGAGAGTCGCGCGATAGCGGTCGAGCGCGGCGCGTTCGGCCGCCGCGGCGCGCCGCTCGGTCGCCGAGATGTGCTCGCCGATGGCGCCCAAAGCCTCGCCCGCGTCGCGCGCCGGGGTTGTTCCGGCGATCAGCGCGCGATGCACCAGGAGATCGGCATAGCGCCGGATCGGCGACGTAAAATGGGCGTAGCGCGCCAGGGCAAGACCGAAATGACCGAGATTGTCCGGGCTGTAGACCGCCTGGGCCTGGGCACGCAGCACCAGTTC
The DNA here is from genome assembly GCA_036569735.1 of Allostellaceae bacterium. Lineage (GTDB taxonomy): Bacteria > Pseudomonadota > Alphaproteobacteria > ATCC43930 > CGMCC-115725 > DATARH01. The sequence goes on from DATCQF010000434.1 coordinate 431, forward strand.
GTTGATCATGGCGGCTTCCGGCATCGCCGCGGCGCGCTCGAGGACCCGGTTGAACAGCTCGGGCCGGACCACCTGGCCTTTGGCCAGGGCAAGTCCGGGGATGCCCAATTCGCCGAGGAAATCGCGCAACGCCGCCAGCTTTTCCGGGTCGGGCTGGTCATGCACCCGGTACATGCAGGCCTGGTGCCGCGCTTCTAGCTCCTCGGCCGCGGCGATGTTGGCGAGGATCATGAATTCCTCGATCAGCCGATGGCTGTCGAGCCGGGTGCGCGGGATGATCGCGATCGGGCGTCGGTCGCCATCAAGCACGATGCGGTGCTCGGGGAGGTCGAGGACCAGCGCGCCGCGCGCGCGCCGCATCCGGTCGAGAGCGGCAAAAGCGCCGTAGAGCGCAAGCAGCCGGTCCGGCGCGAGCGGGAAGGGCGTCTCGGGGGGCTGGTCGGCTTGCCCGGGGGGATGTCCGTCCCGCGCCGCCTGGACCGCATCGTAGGTCAGCCGCGCCGCCGAACGCATGACCCCGCACTCGAAGCGGTGCCGGCGCTTGCGCGCGGCGCCGTCGATCCACAGATGCACGGCGAGGCACGGCCGATCGGCGCCCGGCACCAGGGAGCACAGATCGTTGGAGAGCGCTTCCGGCAGCATCGGCACGACGCGGTCGGGGAAATAGACCGAGTTGCCGCGGCGCGCCGCCTCGCGGTCGAGCGCGCTGCCGGGGGTGACGTAAGCCCCGACATCGGCGATCGCCACGACGATGTGCCAGCCCCCGGGATTAGCCGGGTCGTCGTCGGGTTCGGCCCACACCGCGTCGTCGAAATCGCGCGCATCGCTGCCGTCGATCGTGACCAGCGCAAGGCTGCGCAGATCGGTCCGGCCGGCGGGATCAAAGGGTCGTGCGGAGGCTGCCTCGGCGAGCGCGGCGGGAGGGAACTCGGCCGGGATATCAAAGGCGGCGATCGTCACCCGGCTGATCGCGCCCGGCGCATTCGCCGGGCCGAGTTGTTCGACGATGCGGACGCGCTTGCCGAAGCGGCGCGACGGCAGCTCCTCGGCCACCACCAGTTCGTCGTCTGCCAGGCCCGCCGCGTCATGTCCCAGCACATGGTACTCACCCTTGTCGCGGCGGTCGGCCGGGGTCACCTCGCCGCCGTCGCGGGTGCGGCGGAAGACCCCGACGATGCGGCTCCCCCCGGTGCTCCCGGCGGTGCTCCCCGGGGTGTCGAGGCGGCGGATGATCTCGGCCTCGATCGCGCCCGAATCACGCCGGATCAGCCGGGCCAGCGCGCGCTCGCCGACGCCGAGCTCCTCGCCGGCGGCGCCAACCAGGCGAAAACTCGGCGCGTCGCCATCGCCCGGCCCCTCGACCGGCCGGGCCAGCGGAAAGCCGTCGGCATCGCTGCCGAAGCGCTCGACCTGCATGATCTCGGGAAGCGCCGCCCCGGCGACGAATTTGCGGTTCCCGGTGCGCTCCAACTCGCCGGCCCGCTCGACCCGCCGCAGCATGTCGCGCAACGCCGGCTGCTCGGCCGCTCCGAGCCGGAACGCCCGGGCGATCTCGCGCACCCCGAGCGCCCCCGGATTGGCCCGGAGGAACTCAACGAGCGCCTCGGGCGAAGGCAGGCCGGGGCGGGGGCGGGCTGTATTGTTATGGCGGCGCGCCATGCTTTGCTCTCATCGCGCGGCTGGCCAGCAATGGTAGCGCAGGATAATCGCCGCGGATCAGCGCCTCTTTTTTCGC
>DATCQF010000435.1:0-1900 GCA_036569735.1 Allostellaceae bacterium
CTATCAGGGGAATGGCACGCCGGACTCGCAGGCGATTCGCGCCGGGCACGCCAACCTGCCCTACCACCTCGATTACATCGGCTATCTGGTCGAGCGCCGGAGGTGGCTCGCGGGCGACCATTTCTCGGTCGCCGACATCACCGCGGCGGCGCATCTCTCAAGCCTCGATTATCTCGGCGACATGCCGTGGGAGGCGCACGAGGCGGCCAAGGAATGGTACGCAAGGATCAAGTCGCGCCCGAGCTTTCGCGCGATCCTCGCCGATCACGTACCCGGCGCGCCGCCGCCAAAGCACTACGCCGACCTAGATTTCTAGGGCGCCCGGCCGAACAGCGTCACGGCTCGACGATGAGGCGCTTCGTCGCGAATTCGTCGGCGGAGAGGATGCCGGCATCGCGCAGCGCCTCGAGCATGCGCAGATGAACCAGCCCATTGGCCGAGGCGACCGCCACGACGCCGCCGAGCCGCAGCTCGATGGGAACCGTCCCCTGCTGCAATAGCAGGAACGCAAAACCGAGAGCCCCCGCCGCCAGGAGGAACAGCACCGCCTCGTAGGGATACCCGGTCACGAGGTCGGCCAGCGCGCACAGCACGAACAAGACCGCAATCGTCGCGGCGGCCTCCGCGGCGGTGACGATCGTCGCCAGGTTGCGCCCGATCAGCCAGTAGATCGCCGCGGCGACGGCGAGCACCAGCAATGCCGCGACAAGGTTGCCCGGGCTGCTGAATGCGAAGACCAGCGCGACGAGGACGGTAATCCCGATCGCCGCGACGATCGAATAGGTCAGGCTTTCCGGCATGCTCGGCATCGCGATCCGCATCCTCGCCTCCTCCCCCCGACGCGCCAAAATAGCGCAGCCGCGTGGCCCGACGCGACAGGAACCTTGCCGCTCCAGGGACGTTTCGGGGCGCTCGGGGCGCTCAGCGCTCGCCGGCGGGTTTCGCCGGAGGAGCCGGGTCGCTCTTCGCGTCGAGAACCTCGATATTGGCCTTGGCGGCGGCCTCGGCGGCGCTGCCGGGCGCGAGCACCGTGACCCGCGCCCAATCCCGGCGCGCGCCGTCGGTGTTGCCGCGCAGCCGGCGGATATTGCCGCGCTCGAGCAACGCCGGCGCCGAATCGGGGGCCAGGTTGAGCGCCTTGTCGATTTCGGCCAGGGCTGGGTCGAGCCGGCCCAGCGCGCGATAGGCCGAGGCGCGGTAGATCAGCGCGTCGAGGCGGGCGGGATCGACCTTCAGCACCCGGTCGAGATCGGCGAGCGCCCTGTCGAACCACCCGGCGGAGCCCGCCGCCTCGGCCCGGTCGACCAGGAGATCGGCCACCCTGAGATCGCCGTCCGCGGGGCGCAAGGCGAGCGCGGCGCCGTCCGCCGCATAGGCGCGCGCCGGATCGCCGGCGAGGAGCCAGGCTTGCGCGGCCTGGCCGAGCACTTCGGAGCGCAACGGCGCCGGCGCATGAACCATCGCCTGGGCCAGCTTTTCGAGGCGGGCCGCGGCGGGCCGGTATTGCCCGAGCCCGATCAGCGCGACGGCGAAGCAATGATCGGCGGGATGGCCACCGCCGCGGTCGCGCCACTTCTCGGCAACATCGCGCGCGGCGGCCGGGTCCTCCCGGGCGAGCTTCATGCAGCGCTCATAGGTCGCCGCATCGGCCTCGGCCGAGCGCGGCGGCAAGGCCGGCAGCCGCGGCGCCGCAGCGCGCGGTGGCGCCGCCGAGAGCGGCGGTCCGGCGGGCTCCACCGGGTCGGCGGCGAACGCTGTTCCCGCGATGACGAGGGCGGAGGCAAAGAGGGCGGTGTGGAGGAGGTGCATGCGACGCAGGAGGCCGAGTTCGGTAAGGAGTCTACGCAGGGTTTTGTCGGGTGCGAACATACTTCGCGATCGTCCGCGCCGAGCCCCACCC
>DATCQF010000436.1:0-4123 GCA_036569735.1 Allostellaceae bacterium
TTCTCGCACTCTACAACATCGACGGCGCCAGCCGCGCGCGCTGCGCCGCCTTTCTCGCCCGGGTCGAACGCGCATTTGCCCGCTTCTGATCGCGATTCCCGGCCTATAATGCGGCGGGAGGCTCCGCATGGCCGACAATCCGCCCGTTCAGCGCCGGCTCGCCGCGATTCTAGCGGCGGACGTGGCGGGCTATTCACGGCTGATGGGCGCCGATGAGGAAGGCACGCTCGCGCGGATTAAGGCGATACGAACTCAGGTGATCGACCCGAGCGTCGCCGAACATCACGGCAGGATCGTCAAGACCACCGGCGATGGGCTGCTGGTCGAATTCGGCAGCGTCGTCGATGCGATGCGTTGCGCGACCGAATGGCAGGGCGGCATGGCCGAGCGTAGCCAGCCGGCCGACAGCCGCATCCAATTCCGTATCGGGGTCAATCTCGGTGACATCATCATCGACGGTGACGATATCCACGGCGACGGGGTCAACATCGCGGCGCGGCTCGAAGTCATGGCTGAGCCCGGTGGCATCTGCATCTCGCACGCGGTGCTGACCCAAACGCGGGGAAAACTCAATTTCCCGGTCGAAGACCTCGGCGACCAGGCGCTCAAGAACATCGCCCAGCCGGTGCACGTGTTTCGCGTCTCGGCGGAGCAGAAACCCATGCTCCAACCCGCCGCCTTGCCGCTGCCCGACAAGCCGTCGATCGCGGTGCTGCCGTTTCAGAACATGAGCGGCGACCCGGAGCAGGAGTATTTCGTCGACGGCATGGTCGAGGAGATCATTACCGCGCTTAGCCGCATCCGCTGGCTGTTCGTCATCGCCCGCAATTCGACCTTCACCTACAAGGGCCGCCCCGTCGACGTGAAAGAGGTCGGGCGCGAACTCGGCGTCCGCTATGTCCTGGAAGGCTCGGTGCGCAAGGGCGGCAAACCGGGTGCGCATCACCGCCCAGCTGATCGATGCCCTGACCGGCACCCACCTCTGGGCCGACCGCTTCGACGGCTTGATCGAAGACGTGTTCGAGCTTCAGGACAAAATCGCCGTCAGCGTTGCAGGCGTGATCGAGCCGGCATTGCAAGCGGCCGAGATGCGCCGCTCCATCGCGCGGCCAACCACCGACCTCACCGCCTACGATCTCTACCTGCGCGCGCTCGCGACCATCTTTCCAATAACGAAAGAGCGGATATTCGAGGCTTTGGGATTGCTCGAACAGGCGATCGCGCTTGATCGGCATTACGGGCCGGCGCTTGCCTGGGTGGCGTTCTGCCAAATGACTCTCATCAGAGACGGCTGGGTCGAAGCGCCGGAGACAAATCGCCGAAAGGGCGTCGATCTTGCTCGGCGGGCGCTTGAGGTGGCGGAAAACGACCCGGGCATCCTCGCCAATGCGGCCTTCGTCCTGGCGTATTTCGGCGAGGATATCGGTGCCATGCTGGGGCTGGTCGATCGGGCGCTCGCGCTCAACCCGAGCTTCGCCCGGGGCTGGTATTTCAGCGGCATGCTCAGGATCATGGCTGGTGAACACGATCTCGCGATCGAGCATCTCGAGACCTCGCTCCGGCTCAGCCCACGCGAACGTATGGGTCAGCCGCTATCGGTAATGGGCCTGGCCTATTTCTTCAAACGCCGGTTGACGAGGCGGCGTCGAAGCTGCTGCTGGCCATTCAAGACCATCCTGGCTTTCCCCCCGCATACCGCACACTCGCCGCGTGTTATGCCCATATGGGCCGGCTCGACGAAGCGCGCGCGATCGTCGCCCGGTTGCGCGCCATCACCCCTCTGGTCATGCAGAGCGTCGCCCAATTCCGCAACCCCGAGGACCGTGAGCTGTTCCTCTCCGGCCTGCGCCTGGCGATCGGCGAGGCGGGCTGACATCACACCTGCATGACGACCTTGCCGACGTGGCGGTCGGCTTCGACATGGGCTTGGGCGGCGGCGATGTCGTCGAGCGCGAATGAGCGGTCGATGATCGGGCGGATCCGGCCGTCGCCGAGCGCCGGCATCAAATCGGCGACAAAGCGCTTCATTGATTCGGCGCGCTGCGCCGCGGTGCGCAGCCGGTTGCTGACGCCGTAGAGGTGGAGGCGGCGCTCCGCCAGCCGGTCGACATCGAGCTCGCCCTTCAAGACGCCGCTCATCCGCCCGATCGTGACAAACCGGCCGCCGACCGCGAGCGCTTCGATGCAGGGCGCCAGAACATCGCCGCCGATATTGTCGACGACCATGTCGACGCCGTTCTCGCCGATGACCGGGGCGATCGCCGCGCCGAACCCCGCGCTGCCGGTGACCACGCCGACATCGAGCCCGTGCGGTTTGAGCTTTTCCAGTTTTTCGGCCGAGCGCGAGGTGCCGATCACCCTGGCGCCGAGATATTTGGCCAGAACCAGCGCGGTGACGCCGACCCCGGAGGGCGCCGCGGTCACCAGCACGGTTTCGCCCTTGGCCAGCTGGCCGCTGGCAAAGAGGGCATCGTGCACCACGACAAAGACCACCGGAACGCAGGCCGCCTCCTCCCACGACAGGCTTGCGGGGACCGCCATCGCCTCGCGCGCATCGACCAGGCAATATTCGGCGAACCCGCCGGCGCACCGCCCCATCGCCCGGTCGCCCGGCTTGAAGCCCGCGACCCCGCTGCCGACCTCCACGATTTCGCCGGCCGCGTCGCCACCGCCGACCCGCGCCTCCGGAGCGGGTTTGCCGGGCTGCGTCCGCATCGTATGGAGCCGCCGGAATTCCGCCCGGTTGATCGACGAGGCATGCACCCGCAAGAGGATATGGCCGGGCGGGACCACCGGCCGTTGGGTTTCGCGGACGTCCCAGGTGCCGCCATCGGGGCCCGGGACCATGATCGCCGCCTTCATGCTGTTCCTCCGGTTAATCCGCGCCGCTACCTTCGGCGGAACCACTACAATCGCTCGCTGAAACGCGGCGCATCCCGAACCATCTCCCGCATCGCCGAGGCGTTACGGGGCCGGCGCGATGGCGGGTGGGCGCGGAGCTCTCCGCGGCGTTGGCGGGGGCGCACAACAGGGCCGCGCCCAGCAGTCCCAGGACCAGATTTAGGCGTTTCATGACACCTCCCTGAGCGGCTGCTGCTCCGCTAAATCGTGTTTTAATTTGGCGGCAGCCCGAAGATAGCCGTCAATCGAGCGCCAGCACAACGCCCCCGGCGGAGGGGTCGGGATGGCATTTGTTGCCTGGTTCACGTGCTGTACGGTGTTCCAATTTTCAATAATTCGTGTCGATGCCGGGCCGGCCGGGATATAATGGGCAAAATACGGGAGGCTGCGGTGGTTAAGAACATGCGCGCGCCCTTGCTCGCGCTTGGCCTGTTGGTCGCCTTCGCGGCACCGGGTCACGCCGCCGACACCCTCGTCACGAATTCTGATCCCGGTCCCATCCGAATTGGTCGCGAAAATCGGCAGCCCGGTTTACGTCGGCGGGATCATCCCGGCGGGGACTTATGATGGGCAGCCCGCCGACGTTCCGACCGCCTCGATCATGAACCTCCTGGTGACCCGAGCGGCGCTCAGCGATGATCTTGTCTACCAGATGACCAAGTCGCTGTACGACCACCTCGATCAGCTTGTCGCAACCCATCCGGCGGCCAAGGGCATCGATGTCGCCAAGGCGTCTTTCGGCCTGCCGATCCCGCTGCATCCCGGAGCGGCAAAATATTATCGCGAAATCGGGCTGCTGAAATAAGGGATCGCATGTTGACCGCGCAACCAGCCGGAGTATCCGGAGTATAACGGATAAAATGCGAAAGTCCGGAGAGGCAAAAATGCGCTCGGCGTTGCTCGCGCTCGGCCTGTTGTTCGGCTTCACGGCGCCGGGGCACGCCGCCGACACCCTCGTCACGATCCTCACCGGCCCCATTGCCGGAATTTGGTACCCCTTGGGCATGGCGCTTTCGGGGGTCTATGGCAAAGCCATGAAGGAAGGCAGCTTCAGCGCGCAGGCGACCCAAGGCTCGGTCGAAAACTTGCGGTTGCTCGAATCCGGCGATGGCGAACTCGGCTTCACGCTCGCCGATACTTTGGTGAGTGCCTGGGCCGGCGACAAGGCGGCCGGTTTCAGCGCGAAGCTGGTCAAGGTACGGGGCGTTGCCATGCTCTATCC
>DATCQF010000437.1:0-3620 GCA_036569735.1 Allostellaceae bacterium
CGACCCGGCGCCGGGCTTTGCCGCCGCGCTCGCGTTGCGCCTGCCGGGTGAGCCGGAGCACATCCTCGCCGACGACCCGGCCGTGCTGCGCGATTTACGCGAGGCCTTTCCGGCGGCGGATATCGCCCACCGCGCCATCGAGGAATTCCCGGTCGACCTCGATGCCCTGTTCGACGCCGCATTGGCGCCGACGCTCGCACTGGCCGGCGGCGGCAGCCTGCATATCGAGGAAACCCGCGCCGCGGTGCTGATCGATGTCGACACCGGAACCCCGGAGGCGGGATCGGCCGCGCGCGCCGCCCTGGCGGTCAACCTCGCCGCCGCGGCGGCGATCGCGCGCCAGTTGCGGCTGCGCCAGCTCGGCGGCGGCATCATCGTCGATTTTGTCGGGCTCGACGCAAGCCGGCCGCGCGAGCGCGTGCGCCAGGCGATGGCGGCCGCCCTCGAGGGCGACCCGGCACAGCCGCGGGTGCTCGGCTGGACCCGCCTCGGCCATCTCGAACTGGTGCGCCCGCGCCGGGGTCGGTCCCTGAGCGATGCGATGCTCGACCCGCAAGGAATCGGGAAAAACGCCGTCGCCCTGGCCCTTGAGGCATTGCGCGCGCTCCATCGCGAAGCCCGCGCCCACCCGGCGGCGAATTGGCGGCTCGCTGTCTCCCCGGCGGTCGCGGCGGCGCTGCGCGGTCCCGCAGCGGCCGGGCTGCGGGCGCTCGAGACCCGCCTCGGCCGCCGGGTCGCGCTCACGGTCGAGCCGCGAAGCGACGCGCATCCCTTTGACATCGCGTCCATCTGAGAGGATATCGGGAGCATGGCGAATTCAGGCGCCAAGGATCCCGTGACCAGGCTGCCCGCCGGGCGTCGGCGCTGCCCGATCTGCGGCAAGCCGGCCGCCCCGCCCCATCAGCCGTTCTGCTCGGCCCATTGCGTCAATATCGACCTCGGCCGCTGGCTCGACGGCAACTATCGCGTCCCCACCGAAGAACCGCCGGACGACGATCCCGATCACGGCGAGGGCTAGCTGCGGATTGGGTGATTTGTTGACGTCAGCAACACAAAGCACCACCCTGGCGGGATGAAAACAGCGCCGCCGAACGCCGAGGTCAACATTCACCTGCGCGCCCGGGCGCGGGACAGGATGCTGATCGACCAGGCGGCCGAACTGATTGGCACAAACCGCTCGCAGTTCATGATCGCGTCCGCGATCAAGGAGGCGAAGAACGTGCTGCTCGACCAGACCACGCTTTATGTCGACAACAAGAATTTCCAAAAAATGCTGAACCGGCTCGACGCTCCGGCGACACCCGAACAAGAAGCGGGGATGAAGCGGTTGCTCGCGACCAAACCTCCCTGGCCGGGTGACTGACGCCGTTCTACGGTTTGGCGCCCCGGTTCCGCTGACCGCGCGGCACGATACCGACGACTTCAATTCCGGCGAACCCGTGCTCGATGACTGGTTGCGCCAGCGGGCGCTTGCCAATATGGCAATCGCGGCGAGCAGGACCTACGTCGTCTGCCCGGCCGGCTCACCCAGAATCATCGGGTTTTATGCCCTGTGCATGGGGCAGATCCTCAATCAGGACGCCACCGGCGCGATGCGCCGCAACATGCCCCGCCGGATCCCGGCGGTCATCCTCGGGCGTCTCGCAATAGACCGCAATTGGCAGGGCCAGGGCCTCGGCGCGGCGCTGCTGCGCGATGCCGTGGAGCGCTCGCTTCGCGCGGCGACAGAGGTTTCGGCACGCTTACTGGTGGTTCACGCGATCTCCCCGGCAGCCGAAACCTTCTACCGGCACTTCGGCTTTACCCGCCTGCCGGTCGAAACCCCGACCCTGGCCCTCGACCTCGTAAAGCTCGCCGCCCAGCCATTCGGATGGGCTCGCTAATACGACCGCGGCATGCCCAACACGTGCTGTCCGATATAGGCGAGGATCAGGTTGGTCGAGATCGGCGCGGTCTGGTAGATCCGCACCTCGCGCCATTTGCGCTCGATGTCGTATTCCTTGGCGAAGGCGAAGCCGCCGTAGGTCTGGAAGGTCGCGTCGGCGGCGTGCCAGGTCGCCTCGGACGCCAGGAGCTTCGCCATGTTGGCGTCGGCACCGCATTCCCTGCCGGCGTCAAACAGGGCGGCGGCGCGCCGGCAGATCATGTCGGCGGCCTCCAGTTCGGCATAGGCGCGCGCCAGGGGGAACTGCACCCCCTGGTTCTGCCCGATCGGGCGGTCGAACACGACCCGCTCGTTGGCGTAGTCGATGCCCTTTTTCAAAAGCCAGCGGCCGTCGCCGATGCATTCCTGGGCGACCAGGATGCGCTCGGCGTTCATCCCGTCGAGGATGTAGCGAAAGCCCCGGCCCTCCTCGCCGATCAGGTTTTCCGCCGGCACCTTCAAATTGTCGAAGAAGACCTCGGTGGTGTTGTGGTTGATCATCGCCTCGATCGGCCGGATTTCGCAGCCCTGCCCGACGCTGTCGCGCAGGTCGACGAGGAACACCGAGAGCCCGTCGGTGCGGCGCTTTACTTCCTCGACCGGGGTGGTGCGCGCCAAGAGTAGCATCAGGTCGGAATGGCGCGCCCGCGAGGTCCACACCTTCTGCCCGGTGACGAGGTAATGGTCGCCGTTGCCGGCGCGCACCGCCCGGGTCTTCAGCTTTGTCGTGTCGGACCCGGTGGTCGGCTCGGTCACGCCGAACGCCTGGAGGCGCAATTCGCCCGAGGCGATGCCCGGCAGATATTTCTGCTTCTGCTCGGGGCTGCCGTGCCTGAGCAAGGTCCCCATGATGTACATCTGGGCGTGGCCCTGGCTGGCGGTGCAGCCCGCGGCGTTGATCTCCTCGAGGATGACCGCGGCGGCGCGCAGCGGCAGCCCGGAGCCGCCGTATTCCTCGGGGATCAGCGAGGCAAGAAACCCGCCTTCGGTCAATTCCCCGACAAACTCGGTCGGGTAGGCCTGCTCGTCCTCGAGCTTGCGCCAATAGGCGCCGGGGTATTTCTCGCAGATCTTGCGCACCGATTCTCGCAGCTCGGGATAATCCTCGCCGAGCGCCAGCATGACCGGGTCGCCGGATTGGTCGCCATAGGGCATCGCGGGGCTCCTCCAGAAGATCTCTCGGGACAATAACTCGCGGGCACGAATTCGCCAATTCGGCCGCTGAGACGATTACCGACCCAGCTGTGCGGATCGTTTCGAAGCCTTTCCGCGAGCTTTCATGCCCCAATTCGCGCTTGTGATATAATGGCTTTTCCTCGCCAATCAGGCTGGGGCATATACACATGACACGCGGTCGCCAAGCGTCTACCCCAGCCCTACCGTCGGGACCTCCACGTCTCGTTCGCCCACGTGCCGAAGCTGCAGCCGCTCTACAAGAGCGGATTCGCCGTGGAAAAGAGATGTTCGAAACAGGATCGGCTCGCACTCCCTACCAGTTATTGGAGGCGTCAAAGGGCCTTATTAAATGGCGAGATTACAATCGCGACCTACTGCAAAGCATGTTTACAAACCATGATTTGATGCACGAATATGACCGTTCCTGCTTACCATCACGGGCTGCTCGCGACGACTTTGATGCAGCGGCAATACAGTTTGAGACCTTCGGGCGCCAGATCAACAAGATTGAATCGATCTT
>DATCQF010000438.1:0-3922 GCA_036569735.1 Allostellaceae bacterium
GGGTCGACCCGGTCGGGGACGATCCCCAACTGGCGCAGCAGCTCGAGCCGGCGCGGCGAGGCTGAGGCGAGCACCAGGATCGGCATTGCTGTCGTCATCCCGCCAACAATCCGCCGCCCGCTCGAATTGTCACCCCGGCGCAGGCCGGGGCCCACTGATGAATCGGCAAAGCCGCTGCCCAGTGGGTCCCGGCCTTCGCCGGGACGACCGATTTGTCGGGTCCAACGACTGAACTGACTTCGCCATCACGCGCGCAGGTGGAGGACGCAGATCAGCGTGAACAGTCGGCGCGCGGTGTCGTGATCAATCGTCACCTTGCCGGCGAGCCGTTCGATCAACAGCGCCGATCCCTCGTCATGCAGCGAGCGCCGCCCGACATCGATCGCCTCGACCCGGGCGAGGCCATGACCGCGGATCGACTCGTAATGGCTCTCGCAGACCAGGAAATAGTCCTTGACGATGCGGCGGAACGGCGCGAGCGGCAAGACGATCGTCTCGCTCGGCTCACCCTCGGGCCCGCCCCCTGGCACATCCTCCGTCGTATTCGGCGAGGCCCGGATCTCCATCGCCAGGCGGTTTTCCGCGATTCCGAGGTGCAGATGAAACGGTCCGGCGCGCCCGGATTGCGGGGTGAACCGATTGTCCTTCAGGAGGTCGGTGATGGCGGTGGCGCGCTCGTGCTCGATCGCCGGGCTGCGCCGCACCACGGTGCGTTCGTCGAGGGTGATCGCCGCGATGCGCTGCGGCGCCACGCTCCGGGCCTTGCCTGGCGCGGCCCTCATGGCCGGCCGAGCCGCAGCGCCAGCGAGAGGGCGTGCGCGTCGAGGCCATCGGCCTCGGCGAGGCGAATGGCGGCGGGCGCCAGCGCGGCGAGGCTCGTGGCATCGCAGCCGACGATGGTGGTGCGTTTCATGAAGTCGAGGACGCCGAGCCCGGAGGCGAAGCGCGCGCTGCGCGCCGTCGGCAGCACATGGTTGGGGCCGGCGATATAGTCTCCGATCGCCTCGGGCGTGTGGCGGCCGAGAAAGATCGCCCCGGCATGATGCACCTGCTGGGCGACCGCGTCGGCCTCGTCGATCGCCAGTTCGAGGTGCTCGGGCGCGATGCGGTCGATCAGCGACACCGCTTCGTCCCAATCGGCGACGAGGATGATCGCGCCATTGTCCCGCCAGCTGGCGCCCGCGGTCTCGGCGCGCGGCAGGCGCTGGAGATGGCCGGCGACCGCCCGTTCGACCGCGCCGGCGAAATCGGCGTCGTCGGTGAAGAGGATGGCCCGGGCTGCGGCGTCGTGCTCGGCTTGCGACAACAGGTCGGCGGCGATCCACGAGGGGTCGTTGTGCCGGTCGGCCACCACGAGGATCTCGGAGGGGCCGGCGATCATGTCGATCCCGACCCGGCCGAAGACCCGCCGCTTGGCCGCGGCGACATAGGCGTTGCCCGGCCCGACGATCTTGTCGACCGCAGCGATCGTCACGGTGCCGTAGGCCAGCGCCGCCACCGCCTGGGCCCCGCCGATGCGATAGATTTCGTCGATCCCGACCATCCGGGCGGCGGCCAGCACGAGCGGGCTGAGGATCCCGTCCGGCGCCGGCACCGTCATGACCAGCCGCTCGACCCCGGCGACCTTGGCGGGGATCGCGTTCATCAGCACCGAGGAGGGGTAGGACGCCGTGCCGCCCGGGACGTAGAGCCCCGCGGCTTCGATCGGGCGCCAGCGCTGCGCGAGCCGCACCCCGAGCGGATCGACATAATCGATGCCCACCGGCAGCTGCCGGCGATGAAAGCTCTCGATTCGGCCGGCGGCGAGGCGCAACGCGGCGACGGTCTCGGGTGCTGCGGCATCCGCACCGGCGGCGATCTCGGCGGGCGAGAGCCGCAGATCGCCGGGGCCGAGACGGACCCGGTCGAACCGGTTGGTGTACTCGACGAGCGCCGCATCGCCGCGCAGGGCGACATCGTCGATGATCGCCCCAGCGGCATCGTCGACATCGGCCGCGCTCTCGCGCTTCGCCGCAAGGAGCGTGCCGAACGCCGCCTCGAAGCCGGGATCGCGGGTGCTGAGGGTGAGGGGCATCGGCTGCGGCCGGCTATCCCGCCGCGCCCGCCGCGGCGCGCGAGCGCTGCGGGCCCGCGTCATGGGTGACGGCGCGGAACCGTTCGATCCACTTGCCGAGCTCTTCCGGGCGGGTTTTCAGCGCCGGACGGTTGACGATCAGGCGCGAGGTGATATCGGCGATGTATTCGATTTCCACGAGGCCGTTCGCCTTCAGGGTCGCCCCGGTCTGCACCAGATCGACGATATGCCGGCACAGCCCGAGGAGTGGAGCCAATTCGATTGCGCCGTTCAACTTGATGCACTCGGCCTGGACGCCCCGCGCCGCAAAATGGCGCCGGGTGATTTCGGGATACTTGGTCGCGACCCGCAGGTGACTCCAGCTGCGCGGGTCTTCGTGGCCCACCCAGTCGGCCGTCGCCGCGACCGCCATATGGCAATGCCCGATATCGAGATCGAGCGGGGCATATATCTCGGAATAATCGAATTCCATCAGCACGTCGTTGCCGGCGATCCCAAGCTGAGCCGCGCCAAACGCGACAAAGGTCGCGACATCGAAGCTGCGCACCCGGATCAGGTCGAGCCCCGGATCCGAGGTGGCAAAGCGCAGCTGGCGGCTCGCCGGGTCGGCGAAGGCGGGTTCCGGCTCGATGCCGATGCGATGCAACAGCGGCATCGCCTCGCCGAGGATGCGGCCGTTCGGCAACGCCATGACCAGGGCTTCGCCCGTGGGACCGGAAGTGGCGCCGGAAGTGGCGCCGACCGGGGAACCGGAATGTTGCCGGCGCGGCTTCATTCCGGCGGATCCAGCGGGTGGCCGGGCTGCCATTGGGTCGGCCACGGCTCGCCGAAGTCGCGGGCACGGCAGCGTATTGCCGCGGCGGTCAGCCGGATCGTCACGCCGGCGGCAAATTCGAGATCGATCAGCCCGCTCCCCGAACCGGGCCCCTGGCCGAATATTGGACGGATCGCCAACAGGGCCAGAATGCGATCCTCCTCGGTGCGGTGAAAGCCGCGGTACGCCACGCCGTCGATCTCGTCGAAGATGATCCCGCACAGGGTCCGCTCGAACGGCGTGCCTTCGCTCTCGGGCGCTCCCTCGGCGCCGCCGCCCTCCCAGCGGAACCGGTTGGCGACGAGCACGAAATTGCGCGCGCCCTGATCGTAGGCGAGATCGCGCACCGCGACGAGCGCGTCCTGCAGGCAGGCGGAAATCACCGCAAGGTCTTCGGAATCCTCGGCGCGCAGCCGCAATTCACCCTGAGGCGGCCCGCGCTGTAGCATCAACCGCGCAGCCTCTCGATGCGCGCGCCGCAGGCGGAGAGCTTTTCCTCGAGCCGCTCGTAGCCGCGGTCGAGGTGGTAGACCCGGTTGACCACGGTCTCGCCACCCGCGACGAGGCCGGCGAGGATCAGCGACACCGAGGCGCGCAAATCGGTTGCCATCACCGGCGCGCCCATCAGGCGGGGTACGCCGCGCACCAGGGCCGAGGCGCCGTGGACGTTGATGTTGGCGCCCATCCGGGCGAGCTCCGCGACATGCATGAAGCGGTTTTCGAAGATCGTTTCGGTGATCATCGAGGCGCCCTCGGCGACCGCCATCAGCGCCATGATCTGTGCCTGCAGATCGGTCGGGAAGCCGGGATAGGGCTCGGTCATGACATCAACCCCGGCGAGACGCCCGTTGCGCCGGCGCACCGCGATGCCGCCCCCGGTATCGGTAACGCACACCTCGGCGCTCTCGAGGATCCGGCGGACCGCCTCGACATGGTCGAGCCGCGCGCCGACCAGCCGGACCTCACCCCCGGTAGCGGCCGCCGCCATCATATAGGTGCCGGTTTCGATGCGGTCGGGGATCACCGTATGGCGG
>DATCQF010000439.1:0-8001 GCA_036569735.1 Allostellaceae bacterium
CTGCGCCAAGCCCCGGAACGCACCGTCGACGGTCTGTGGCGACGCATCGGCGCCCTGCTCGACCAGTTCACCCCAGACGAATGCGCCAACTATCTGCGCGCCGCCGGCTATGGCGACTCATTCTGAGAATGCTCTAGGACGGCGGGAGAACCACGTCGACACCTCGCGGAACCCGGAGCTGGCGGCGTCGCTGCAGCCGGTGCAGGAGCCACATGCCGGCGCCGATCGCGACGAAGACGCCGAGCATTACCAGACTGAACGAGCGGGCCAGATCGCCGAGCACGGCGCGGAAGGCGTGCCCGAGAAAATACCCGACCGCGACAAAGCTCGCCGCCCACAGCCCGGCGGCGGTGAAGTTCAGCCACAAAAACCGCTGCCAGCGAACCGCGCTCAGCCCCAGGGCAAACGACGAGAAATTGCGCACCCCGTAGATGAAGCGGAACGACAGGATGAACCCGGCATCGTAGCGTTCGAGCCAGTGCAGCGCCGCATCGACGCCGTGGTGCCAGCGCGGGAAGCGATCGAGCAGTCGAACCCCGAAGTGGCGGCCCAGCCAGAAATAGCACTGATCGCCGGCAAAGCTGCCGAGCCACGCCGCGACCAGCAGCAGCAGGGGATCAACCAGACCCTGCGCCGCGGCAAAGCCGGCGAACAGAACGAAGGTCTCGCCTTCGAGAAAGGTCCAGACAAACGCGATGAGGTAGAAATACGCGCCGTGCTGCGCAATGAGCTGATTGAGATCCATCGGCGAGTGTTTCTAAGCCAGCCGCGCTGTCGCGGGCGGCTGGGTCCCGGGCGCCCGGCCGGAAACGGCGCCGCACCCTCGCGGCCGGCAAGCTTGATATGCTAGATTGTTCGCTGACCTCGGTCGAGCGGTTTCCAGCCATCTTATCCGCGTGACCCGGGCACAATGCGCCTTGGGAGAGGCCGTCCTGATCGTTAGGGTCAGAGCCGAGGGGGGCAAATGGAAGCGCACGAGATCGCCGAGCAGATCCATGAGAACTCGCAAAGCCATGCTCACGCCGCCCCCACCCATGACTGGTTTCGCCGGCTCACCGCGATCTATGTCGGAGTCACCGCGATGCTCCTGGCGATCGCCACGCTCGGCGGCGCCGAGGCGACCAAGGATATGCTGAACTCGAACATTCATGCGTCGGACACCTATGCGTTCTATCAGTCGAAATATATCCGGCAAGTTCATTACCAAACTGCTGCCGAGCTGCTCGAATTGCTGGCCGTCGGAGCGCCGGGGCTATCTCCCGACCGCCTCGCCAAGATCGATCAACTGGTCAAGGACTATCGCGACACGGCGGCGCGCTACGAGAGCGAGCCGGCGAAGGGGGAAGGCAAGAAGGAGCTGATGGCCAAGGCGCAGCAGTGGGAACACAAGCGCGATCACGCGGCGTTGCAGCTGCCGAATTTCGAATACGCCGAGGCGGCGTTCCAGATCGCCATCGTTTTGGGGTCGGTTGCGATCGTCGCGGCCTCGACCTGGCTGCTCGGGCTGAGCGGCGTGCTCGCGATCGGCGGCGTCCTCCTGACCCTCAACGGCTACCTGCTGCTCGTCCCGCTCCACCACGGCTGAGGCGCAGCGCTCAGCCGGCGGCGAATTCGGCGATCAGCTCGTTGAACCGGTCGGCCGCCTCGAACGCGACCCAGTGCCCGGCCCCGGGCACCACCGCAAAACGCGCGTTCGGCTGAAACCCGCGCAGCACCCGCGCGCGCTCGGCGAGATGGGGAACGGCCGTCCTGTCGCGTTCGCCCCAGATGCCGTCGAGCCGCGCGGTGATCCGCGGCAGCGCCTCGACCAGCGCGCCGGAGCGCGAAAACCGCCGGCTGCGCATCCGGGCGCGGGCATGGTTGGTCTTCTGCAGGTAGAGCGCCAATTCGTCGATCTTGTCCGGGTCGGCGATCATCAGCTGGCTCAGATTGTAGCGGTGGGTGGCGAATTCCTCCGCTTCGCCGGCGCCGGGCGCGACCCGCTGCAGCGGTGTCGGCGAGCGCTCGAGCCCGAGCCCGTTCGAGCCGACCACGGTGAACCCGCTCAACCGGTCGCCGAGCTGGGCCGCGACATTGCCGCCGATCACGCCGCCAAAGGAAAACCCGGCGAGATGCGGCGTCACCCGGCTCGCGCTCCGCGCCAGCACGATGTCGAGCCCCGCGACGATGATCGCCGCCAGACCCTCGGCGGTCCACGGCTCGGGCGGGGTTGCCGATTCGCCGAGACCGGGCAGATCCGGGGCGATCACGGTGAATTGCCGCGACAGCGGTAAGACGTTGCGGATCCAGTGCGTCCAGGAGCCGTAGCCGCCATGCAACAGCACGAGCGGCGGGCCGCTGCCCCAGCACCGCCACACCATCGTGCCCTCGCCGCACGGCGTCAGGACCCGCTCCGCCTCCGCCGCGATCCCCTCGACAAGCGCCACCGTCGTTTCGCTGATCACCGCCACCATCGCCTCGCCATTTGCCGCAGCCCCGCCCCCTCCCTACCCTCCCCCGCATGCGGGGGAGGGTAGGGAGGGGGAGATAGCCGGTTTCGCGCCGTCCGCAAATAGGCAACGACGCCGGACCCGCCCGACACCGCCGGCCGTCCGGGCAAACCCGGCACAAGCGCCGGCTCGACAGCGGCGTGAAATTTGCGCAATCCTCGCTCTCCGGCCTCGATCGCAGGCGCAAATGCGGAGTACCGAGATGGCGGCAATCCTGATCGGCAACTGGTGGGCGCTGGCGCTGCGCGGCGTCGCGGCGATCCTGTTCGCCGTCATCGCCTTCGTTTGGCCGGAGATTACCGCGGCGGCGCTGATCCTCCTGTTCGGGATCTATGCGCTCGCCGACGGCATCTTCGCGCTCGTCGCCGGGCTGCGCGCGGCGCGGCGCCACGGCCACTCCACCGCGCTCTTGGTCGAAGGAATCCTCAACGTCATCATTGCCGTTATTCTGTTTATGTGGCCGGGACCGGCGCTGGTCGCGCTGATCTACCTGATCGCGCTATGGGCGATCATCACCGGGGTCGCGATGGTGGCTGGCGGGATCGCCCTCGTTCGGCTCAGCGGCGAACTGCTGCTGGTGGGCGGCGGCCTCTTATCGATCCTCTTGGGGATCGCATTGTTCGTGCAGCCGGCGGTCGGGGTCGTCGCGCTCTCCTGGTGGCTCGGAGCCTATGCGCTGTTGTTCGGGATCATGCTGCTGAGCGCCGCGTTCCGCATCCGCTACCACCCGATTTGACAAGCCAGGGCGGCGCGCCGGCTCCTTTCGCTCGGGATTTTCATCCTCATATTAACGGAAGCCGAAACCCGGGCGCCCGGTGGACGAATTTGACGGTGCGGAGCCGATGATGCCGAAACGCCAGCTCGATGCATTGATGTGGGCCGACGCCTGCGCGGCGATGGAGCGCGCCGAGCGCCTGCGCCGGCAGTTCTTTCACCATGGGCGGCCCTATTGGGAGGCGCCGATCGACGTCTTCGAGACCGCCGACGCGCTGACCATCCTGATCGCCTTGCCCGGGGTCCAGCTGGACAGCATCACGGTGATCTTGAACGCCGGGACCCTCGTCGTCAGAGGCGAGCGCCCATTGCCGAGCGAATTGCAGAACGCGCGCATCCTGCGGATGGAAATCCCCTACGGCCGTTTCGAGCGCCGCATCGAGTTGCCGCCGGTACCGTTCGAGATTTCGGGCCGGCATCTGGCCGATGGCTGCCTGATGCTGCGCTTGGCGAAGGGAGCCCGGTGATGGACCCGGAAGAGCACCAAACCCAAATGGCCGATTCCGGCGCGCCGCTATCCGCTGCCGCGGCCGGACCCGAGCCCGGACCCGGACCGACCGGGCTCGAAGCGGTTCCGGCGATCCCGGCCGATGCGCTGATCCTCATTACGACGCGCAACCTCGTGCTGTTTCCCGGAACCGTGCTGCCGATGACTCTCGGCCGCCAGCGTTCGGTGATCGCGGCGCAGACCGCGATCCGGCTCAACCGTCCGGTCGGGCTGGTGCTGCAGCGCGAAGCAGCTTCCGACGATCCGATGCCGGCCGATCTGCATCGCGTCGGCACCGAGGCGAACCTGCTGCGTTACGTGACGAGCCCAGACGGCAGCCACCATGTGATCTGCCACGGCGAATCGCGCTTTCGCATCATCGAGTTCCTCGACGGCTATCCGTTTTTCGTGGCCCGCATCGAGCGCGTCGCCGAACCCGAACAACAGAGCACGGAAATCGACGCTCGCCTCCTCAATCTGCGCAACCAGGCGCTCGAAGTCCTGCAATTGCTGCCGCAGACCCCGGGCGAGTTGGTCAACGCGGTGCAGAGCGTGACCCCGGCGCCGGCGCTCGCCGACCTGATCGCCAGCTTCATGGACATCACGCCGGCTGAAAAGCAGGAGATCCTCGAAACCGTCGCGATCGAACGGCGCCTCGAACGCATCTCCGAATTGCTGGCGTACCGACTCGAGGTGTTGCGGCTGTCGCGCCAGATCAGCGACCGCACCAAGGAAACCATCGACGATCGCCAGCGCGAGTTTCTGTTGCGCGAGCAGCTGAAGACGATCCAGCAGGAATTGGGCGAAGGCGATGACGCCAAGAGCCAGGAGATCGCCGAGCTGCGCCAGAAGATCGAGGAGGCCAGGATGCCTCCCGATATCGAGATCCATGCCAAAAAGGAGGTGTCGCGGCTCGAACGCATGCCGGAAGCGGCCGGCGAGTATTCGATGGCGCGCACCTATCTGGAATGGCTGATCGAGCTGCCCTGGGCACTCCAGGACGACCCGCCGATCGACATCGGCGAAGCGCGCCGCATCCTCGACGAGGATCATTACGGCTTGCGCAAGGTGAAGCGCCGCATCCTCGAATTTCTCGCGATCCACAAGCTCAACCCGAACGGCCGCAGCCCGATCCTGTGCTTTGTCGGGCCGCCCGGAGTCGGCAAGACCTCGCTCGGCCAGAGCATCGCCCGCGCGACCGGTCGCCAATTCGTCCGGGTCAGTCTCGGCGGGACCCACGACGAGGCCGAGATCCGCGGCCATCGCCGCACCTATATCGGCGCATTGCCCGGCAACATCCTGCAAGGGATCCGCCGCGCCGGCAGCCGCAACTGCGTGATGATGCTGGACGAGATCGACAAGCTCGGCCGCAGCAACCAGGGCGACCCCGCCTCGGCCCTCCTTGAAGTCCTCGATCCCGAGCAGAATTCGACGTTTCGCGACAATTACCTCGGCGTGCCGTTCGACCTGTCGCGGATCATGTTCATCACCACCGCGAACGTGCTCGATAGCGTCCCCGGTCCGCTCAGGGACCGCATGGAGGTCATCGACCTGCCGGGCTATACCGAGGACGAGAAATTCGAGATCGCGCGGCGCTATCTCGTCGCCCGCCAGCTTGCCGCCAACGGGCTCGCCCCCGACCAGGCCGAGATCGGCGACGATGCGATCCACGCGATCATCCGCGATTACACGCGGGAAGCCGGGGTGCGCAACCTCGAGCGCGAGATCGGCACGGCGCTGCGCAGCGTCGCGATGAAGATCGCCGAGGGCACCGCGACCCAGGTTCGCGTCACGCCAGCGGATCTGCACGAGATCCTGGGCGCCGCCCGGTTCGAGAGCGATGTCGCAATGCGCACCAGCATCCCCGGGGTGGCGACCGGGCTCGCCTGGACCCCGGTCGGCGGCGACATCCTGTTCATCGAGGCAGCGCGCATCCCCGGCCGGGGCGGGCTCATCCTGACCGGGCAGCTGGGCGATGTCATGAAGGAGAGCGCGCAGGCGGCGCTCTCCCTGGTCAAGGGCAAGGCCGCCAGCCTCGGCCTCGATGCGACGGTGTTCGACAACAGCGACATCCACATCCACGTGCCCGCCGGCGCAATCCCCAAGGACGGCCCCTCCGCCGGGGTGGCGATGTTCACCGCGCTCGTCTCGCTATTGACCGGCCGCACCGTCAACAGCGACACCGCGATGACCGGCGAGATCAGCCTGCGCGGCCTCGTGCTACCGGTCGGCGGCATCAAGGAAAAAGTCATCGCCGCGGCCCGCGCCGGTCTCGGCACGGTCATCCTGCCGTCGCGCAACGAGAAGGATTACGAGGAGATCCCCGAGGCGGCGCGCAACATGCTTCGCTTCATCTGGGCCGAACGGGTCGAGGATGTCATCGCCGCCGCGCTCGAGCCGGCCCTTCCCCGCGCGCTCGAACCGGCGGCGCAGTGAATCCCCTGGCAGCCCGGGGCCGATGCGGCACGCTACAAGAGCTCGTGCGCGATTTCCTTGTAGGGCCGCACATCAATGAAATGCCGATCGCGAGTCTCCCGGTCGATATAGAAAAAGACCTGGACGACAAACACCATGTTCACGCTCGCGCCATCCTCGGCCAGCGGCAGGAAGAGGACTTTGGTATGGCGCTCCGGAGCCTCTCCGCGCGGCGATAGGAACAGGCATTCCGAATAGAGGGCGCGCCCGGTCTGCACGCATTCATCGTACAGCGCGATGACGTGGTTCTTGTATTCCGCGCCGGGCAAAACCTCGTCGAGGTATCGGCCGGTTGCGTTGACGCCATGCGCCCGGGCGTTCCCCGATCAGGCGATAGCGGTAGCGGCCGGACGGGAGTACGTCGACCAGCATGACGTCGGGCAGCAGTTTGGGGATCTCGGTCGGATCGAGATCGGCGCGGCGCGGCATCGCCTTCCCGGCCGATTTTTGCCGCCAATATTGAAAGCCCTGCTGGAGCCGCGGATCGCCGATCGGCGATCCGGGCGGGTCCGCTTCCGCGAGGGGTGCGGGCGCCGCGTGGTCGGGCTCGAGGCGTCGCGGCTGCCAATTTGCGTGCTGATGCAAAAAGCTAATCATGGTTCCATCCGTGGATAGCCCCTGATTGCCATATTCGGATGAATAAATTGTTGAGATCGGCCCGATTGGCCCAACCCGAACTCATCGGCAGTCGATATCGCGCCCGCCGAGGCTGCAGCGGGCGATAACCGCATCGTCGGGCGCATAGAGCGTGCCGTCCCATCCCGCGGCGGTCCGCTCCATTATGAAATAGCCGAAGCGCTGGGACGCGAAGCCCTTGCGGACAATCATGCCGTCGATCTCGGCGCCGACGATCGGGGCGCGGCCGAGCGGCAGCAGCGTGTCGCCGCCGGTGCCGACGATCAGCTGAGCCGGGTGCTCCGGACCGAATGCGTAGCTGAGAAAATCGTGCAGATGGCCCGACAGCACGAGATCGAGCGCGGGCGGGACGTGGCCGCGGATCGCCGCCTGCTCGGTCTGGTTGATCGTCAGCCAGCTGAGGTCCGCCTGAGCCATCGCCCAGACCGGCCGGTGCGTCACCATCCACGCGTGCGGCGGGGCCTTCGCCAACAACGGCGCGAACTGGCGGGTATAGGCGGCGACCTTGTCGGGGAGGCTGAGAAAATCATCGGCGTCGGCGCCGTCGAACAGCAACAGATCGAGCCCGCCGGCCGACACAAGGTAGGGCTCGGTGCGGTCCACGCAATCGGGGCGGCCTCCATAGGGGTCGAGCAGGCGAAACCAGCCCGGCCCGCCGCGCCGGCACAGCTCGTGATTGCCGCGCACCATGACCCACGGCGCCGCGGCGAATAGCGGGGCCGCGGGATCGAAGAAATCGGCCCGCCAGGTTTGCCAGTTGTCGCCATGGGGGCTCCCCTCGCAACCGGCGTGCCCCGCCGGACAGGCCTTTTCGCGGTAGTAATAATCGCCGAGATGGATCACCAGGTCGGGGCGCCTCGCGGCGGCCGCCTTGGCGATTGCGGGGAACGGCCAGGCGGCGAGGTCGCGGCAATCCTGCGCCGCCCGGCCGGCGATGCGGCAGCCCGTATCGCCGATCACCGCGCTCCGGCGCACCTTCGCCGGCAGGATCGGCAGCGCAACGCCGTCCAAATTGAGCCGGGCGGCTGCCGCCGGCACGCGCGCCTCGCAGATCTGCAGCGGGAACGCACCGTCCGGCGCACCACGTGGGATCGACGCAACGGCGGCGCCATCCGCGCTCACCTGCGGGCAGGCGGTGCC
>DATCQF010000440.1:0-2393 GCA_036569735.1 Allostellaceae bacterium
TCCCCGCCTCGCCAAACAACGCGGCAAGGCCGCGCCCGAGCGGCGGCCGTTTGGCGCGGTCGCTCATGCTGGGGCCCCCTGGCGCAGCACCTCGGCGGCGAGCCGCATATAGGCCTGCGACCCCGGGCAGCGATGGTCGTAGATCAGCACCGGCATGCCGTGCGAGGGCGCTTCCGAGACGCGGACGTTGCGCGGGATCACCGTGGCGTAGACCTTGTCGCCGAAATGGCCGCGCACATCGGCGGCCACCAGGTCGCACAGATTGTTGCGCCGATCGTACATCGTCAGCAATACGCCCTGCAGCACGAGCCGCGGGTTGAGCGCCCGCTGCACCCGCTCGATCGTGGTCATCAGCTGGGCGAGGCCTTCGAGCGCATAGAACTCGCACTGCAGCGGCACCAGCACCCGGTCGGCGGCGACCAGCGCGTTGATCGTCAGCAGGTTCAAGGATGGCGGGCAGTCGATCAGTACCTCGTCGTATTGGGCAAGGCGGCTGCGGATCGCGTGCGACAGCAGAAACTCGCGGTGCGGGCGCCGGCTCAATTCGAGTTCGGCGCCGGCGAGGTCGGGCGAGGCTGGAACCAGCGTGAGCCGCGGCACCGCGGTGGCGACGACCGCCGCGTCGAGTTCGCATTCGCCGAGCAGAAGATCAAAGCTGGTGACGCTGCGGGCCGCGCGCGAGATCCCGAGCCCGGTGCTGGCGTTGCCTTGCGGATCGAGATCGATGACGAGGATGCGGTGCCCGGCGGCGGCGAGCGCGGTGGCGAGATTGACCGCGGTCGTCGTCTTGCCGACCCCGCCCTTCTGGTTGGCGACCGCGATGATGCGCGCGCGCCGGGAAGCCAGCCGCGCGGTCAGCTTGGCGATCGCCGCATCGCTCATGGTGGCTCGCCTTGTCGCATCCCGACCCGCCTTAAACACAGAATGATCCCCCGCGGGTCGGTGCGACTGTCATGGCATGTCACGTCCATTGTCCAGGCTTGGCGTGAAGAGGTCAATTCTTGCGCCGCCCGCTCGCCCTTTGGGAAGAGGCATACCGTACCCGGTCCGATAAACCGCTGCGCCAAATGGAGAAGCCGGTCGAGCGGAGCACAGCCGCGCGCGGTCACGACGTCGGCGACATGCGGCGGCACAGATTCGATTCGCGCATTGTGAATTTTGACCGGCGCGCCGGCGATGCGCGCCGCCTCGCGCAGAAAGGCGCATTTGCGCGAATCGGCCTCGACCAGCTCGACTCCCTTGACGCCGATGATCGCCAGCACGAGGCCGGGAAACCCGGCGCCGCTGCCGAGGTCGACGAGGCTTTGCGTCCCCGCCGGGACATGGCGAAGGAGCTGCGCCGAATCGAGGAAATGGCGGCGCCACAGATCGCCGAGCGTGGCGGCGCCAACCAGGTTTATGCGCGCCGACCAGTTGACGAGCAGCCCGGCATAGGCTTCGAGCCGGGCCAATGTTTCACGTGAAACACCGCTCAGCGCGGCAAAGCCCTCAGGGTCAAGCGGCGGGATCAAGCGGCGCGGGGTTCAGGACGCCGCTTCACATACTGCAGGAGCGCGACCAGCGCCGCCGGCGTCACCCCCGAGATCCGCGCCGCCGCGCCCAGGGTCGCCGGCCGTGACGCGGCGAGCTTGCCGCGAACCTCCGCCGACAGGCTGGCGACCGCGGCGTAATCGAGTACGTCGGGCAACAGGAGAGATTCGTCGCGGCGGAAGGCGACGATGTCGCGCGCCTGGCGCTCGAGATACCCGGCATAGCGCGCATCGATTTCGAGCTGCTCGGCGATGTCCGGACGAAGCCCGCCAAGTTCGGGCCACACCGCGGCGAGCCGCGCCGTGTCGATCCCGGGATGGGCCAAGAGGTCGGCGGCCGAGCGCGCCACCCCATCCTCATTGACCGCGATGCCGCGGCGGCGCAGCGCGGTCGGGCTGAGGCGCAGCTCGGCGGCCAGTGTGCGCGCGGCATCGAGCGCCGCCATCTTCGCGGCAAAGGCACGGGCGCGCGAAGCCCCGATCGCGCCAACCCCGAGCCCCAGCGGGGTCAGACGCTGGTCGGCATTGTCGGCGCGCAGGGTCAGCCGGTACTCGGCGCGCGAGGTGAACATCCGATAGGGCTCGGCGGTGCCGCGGGTCACCAGATCGTCGATCAGGACGCCGATATAGGCGTCGGCCCGGTCGAGCACGAAGGGCGCCGCGCCGGACGCCGCCAGGCCAGCGTTGAGCCCGGCGACCAGTCCCTGCGCGGCGGCTTCCTCGTAACCGGTCGTGCCGTTGATCTGGCCGGCGAGATAGAGCCCAGGCACCCGCCTTGTCTCCAAGGTCGGGTGCAATTCGCGGGGGTCGACATAATCGTATTCGATCGCGTAGCCCGGGCGGCGCATCACCGCAGGTTCGAGC
>DATCQF010000441.1:0-9078 GCA_036569735.1 Allostellaceae bacterium
ATGCAGCCCGGGTCGCGGCGATGCTGGGTCGGATGATCGCGCGCGAGCCCTTGAGCCGGATCGTCGGCAGGCGCGAGTTCTGGGGGCTCGAATTTGTGCTGTCCGCCGAGACGCTCGACCCGCGGCCGGAGAGCGAAACCGTGGTCGAAGCGGTGCTGGCACATCTGCCGGACCGCACCGGGGCCTACCGGTTTCTCGATCTGGGAACCGGCACCGGCTGTCTGTTGCTGGCCCTGTTGTCCGAGTTCCCGCGGGGAATCGGAATCGGCATCGACGTCGCGACCGGCGCGGCCCGGACCGCGCGGCGCAACGCCATACGCCTCGGCCTTGGCCGCCGCGCGCATTTTGTGGTGGGGGATTGGGCACGCGCCGTCGCCGGCGGGTTCGATGCAATCGTCGCCAATCCGCCCTATATCGCCACCCCGGCAATCGCCGAGCTGCCGCGCGAGGTCAGGGATTACGACCCTCGCGCTGCGCTCGATGGCGGCGCGGACGGGCTCGTGGCCTACCGCGCCATCGCCGGCGACCTGCCCCGGCTCCTCTTGCCGGGCGGGCTGTTCGCGGCCGAGATCGGCTGGGAACAGGCCGAACCGGTCGCCGCGATCCTGACGCAAGCCGGTCTCGCGATTGAAGGGTTCACCCCCGACCTCGCCGGCATCATGCGCTGCGTCGTCGCGCGGACGTGACCGGCCAATACGGAACCGTCCATCGCAGAAAAAGGTTGGAATAGGCCGCCGTCGCGACTAGGTTGACGGTGTTCGGGAGCCTCGCGTCGCGCAAAATAGCGATGGCGCAGTCTGGTGTGCCGCATTCGCAGCCGCCGTCGACGGCCTTCCCGCTGGACCCAGGGTCCGCCCGTATTCACCGCGATCAGACAGGTGCCATGAGGCCAGGACAGAACAAGCGATCACGCGGCCGCAATGGCGGCGGCGGCCCTCCGTATGGCGGCGGCGGTCCTCCGCATGGCGGGGGCGGTCCTCCGCGTCACGACAACCGGCCGCGCCTGCCGCATCGGGTGCAGACTTTCGACAGCAACGGGCCAAACGTAAAAATTCGCGGCAACGCCTATCAGGTATTCGAGCGTTATGTCGCGCTCGCGCGGGAGGCGCAGACCAGCGGCGACCGGGTCGCGGCGGAAAACCTCTATCAGCACGCCGAGCATTATTTCCGGATGATGAATCTGGCGGGCGAGGGCCAAGGTCAGGGGCCGCCACGGCCGACGACCCCGGCGGATCTCGAAATGGGCGGCGGCGGCGGCGACGGCGAGGCGCGCTACGGCGAGACCCGCGAGAGCGAGGCGCGCGAGGGCGAATCGCGAGAGGGCGAATCGCGAGAGGGCGAAGGGCGAGAGGGCGAAGGGCGAGAGGGCGAAGAGGCCGAAATCCAGTCGGTACGGCCGCCCTATACCCCCTCATCGGGCGACGACCAGCCGCCATCTTATTGAGGTTGCCGGTCCACCCGCCCGTCCATGCACAGCCGCAGAGCTTTATCAGATGAGGTTAATACACCTTCGTCATCCCGGCGAAAGCAGGGATCCAGGGAGACCGCGCGTCGCTTGCCCTGGATTCCCGCTTGCGCGTCGCTTGCGCGGGAATGACGATTGAGTGAACTACGCGAGCACCGGGCTGGGGCTGCGCCGCCGCACGGTCCGGGTCTGCAGGCCGAGCGCGCGGCCGAGCGCATCGAAGCGGCGCTGCACCACCTCGCCGATGAAGAGGCTCCCGGTCGGCGGTAATTCGAGCACGATTCCATTGGCGTCGCGCGCGAGCCGTGCCTCGTCCAATAGCTCCAGCGCGCCACCGCACAGGGTATAGGCGAGCCGCAATGCCAGCCCGAGGGAGCGCGCCTCGCCGGCCGCGCCGTCGTCGAGCAACGCGCGCGTCGCCGCCTTGACCGGGTCATCGGCCGCCCCGCCGTAGCGGGCATGCAGCGCCAACGCGACAAATACCCGCTCGCGATGGTTGATCTGCGCTACCGGCATGCGCAGGCTGCGGGTGAAGGCATGCTCGGCGCGGTAGTCGGGGTGCTCGGTCCAGGCGAAGTCGCTGAGCCAGCATGCGGCGCGATGCAGCCGGCGCGCGCGCTCGTCGAGTTCGGGAAAAACCGGGGCCATCCAGCGCTCCAGGCGGTCGCCATCGCTGCCCCCGCGGCTCTGACTGGCGGCAATGCCCATCGTGGCGGCGATCAAGGGATCGCTGCGCGGATCCGGCGGCAACAGACCGGCGGCGTACCCCTCGCGCAATCCGAACGCCGAGAAGACGATTCGCTCGGGCCGCCCGGCCGCAATCAACTCCCGCAGGATCAGAGCGGCGAGGGGCACCAGTTCGAGGCGCTTCCTGCTGATCGAGGCGATCCGTTCGAGGGATCGCCGGGACTGCCCGGCAATGATGTCGAGGAAGCCTTCCGCCGGACGCCGGGCAATCGCGTATTCGTGGATGATGTGCAAGGGGTAGTGCGTCTGCTCCATGTGCAGCCGCGCAATCGCCCGCCACGCGCCGCCAACCAGATAGAGCGTCTTGCCCGCGGCTTGGCGCAGCACCGGCGCATCCGCGATCGCGCGCTCGATCGTCTCGGCGAGCGCCTTCCGATTGTCGCCAAGCTCGGTGAGGCGTAAGGGCCCGATCGGCAAGCTGACGCCGGCACCGATCGGCGCAGCGGCCGCGGAATCGACCCGCACCAGCTCGACGCTGCCGCCGCCGAGATCGCTGACCACGCCGTCGGCCCGGCGAATCCCGGCCAGGACGCCGGCTGCGGACAGCCGGGCTTCCTCGCTGCCTTCGACGATTCGTACCGGGACGCCGCATCGGCGCTCCGCCTCGGCGGCAAAGGCAGGGCCATCCGTTGCCTCGCGCACCGCCGCGGTCGCGATGATGGCGAGATGATCGACGCCGAGCGCGCGGGCCAGGGCGACAAAGCGCTGCAGATTGGCGAAGGCGAGCTCGATGCCTTCCGGGTTGAGCCGCCCGGTCAGCGCGATGCCGCGCCCAAGCGCGCACATGATCTTTTCGTTGAGGAGCGGCAGGAGGGTCGCGCCGAGCCGCTCGAATACGACAAGGCGCAGCGAGTTGGAGCCGACATCGACGACGGCGATGCGGCCGAGGGCATCTACAACGTGGCGATCGGGCATCGATTGATCCGGCGATCTCAACGGGCGGCCACCCCCGGGACGGCCGCCAGGACCGCCCCCGGAGCGGCCGGCCGCCCGGGGGCACGCCGCAACGCCTTGCCGCGCCCGGAGAGGCTCGGATTGGTCATGAAGTAGGTGTGGGCGGAGAACCCCTCGTCCTCGGTGACGACCCGCGTATAGGTCCCGTCCGGCGCCAGGTTCCAGCTTTGCAGCGTGTCGCGCAGATTGGCCACCATGATCTCGTCGAGGATCTGGCGATGCACCGTCACATTCTCGATCGGCACCAGCGCTTCGACCCGCCCGTCGAAATTGCGCGGCATCCAGTCGGCCGAGCTGATGAACACCAGCGCCTCGTCCGACGGCAGCCGGTTGCCATTGCCGAAACAGACGATCCGGCCGTGCTCGAGAAAGCGCCCGATGATGCTTTTGACCCGGATATTCTCCGACATGCCGGGAACCCCCGGGCGCAGGCAGCTGATGCCGCGCACCACGAGATCGATGCTGACCCCGGCCTGCGACGCCTTGTAGAGGAGGTCGATGATGGCCGGATCGACAAGCTGGTTCATCTTTGCCCAGATCTGGGCGGGCTTGCCGGCTTTGGCGTTGGCGATCTCGGCCTCGATCAGTTCGGCGATGCGCGCACGCAGGTTGACCGGCGCCACGGCGATCTTTTCCAGGCTCGCCGGGCGGGCATACCCGGTCATGAAGTTGAACAGCCGGGCCGCGTCCTGGCACAGCGCCGCATCGCAGGTGAAGAACGACAGGTCGGTGTAAACCTTGGCCGTATAGGGGTGATAGTTGCCGGTCCCGAAATGGACATAGGAGCGCAATTCGCCCCCTTCGCGGCGCACCACGAGCGACACCTTGGCGTGCGTCTTCAGCTGCATAAAGCCGTAAACAACCTGCACCCCGGCGCGCTCCAGCTCATGCGCCCAGCGAATGTTGGCCTCTTCGTCGAAGCGCGCCTTCAATTCGATCATCGCGGTGACCGACTTGCCGGCTTCGGCCGCCTCGATCAGCTCGCGCACGATCGGGCTGTCGTCGCTGGTGCGATAGAGGGTCTGCTTGATCGCGACGACCGCCGGGTCGCGCGCCGCCTGGCGCAGGAACTGGACGACGACGTCGAAGCTTTCATAGGGATGATGGACGACGATGTCCTTCTGGCGGATCGCGGCAAAGCAATCGCCGCCGAAATCGCGGATACGTTCGGGGAAGCGCGGGTTGTAGGGGGTGAAGACGAGGTCGGGGCGCTCGTCGGTGATCAGCTGGGTGGTGTCGTCGAGTCCGAGAATGCCCGGGGTCGCGAACACATCGGCCGGCGCGGCGTCGAGATGCTCGCTCAAAAATCGCCGCAAATCGGGCGGCATCCGTGCATCGACGCCGAGATGGATGACATGGCCGCGGCGGCGCCGCTTGAGCGCGCTCTCGAACAGCCGGACGAGGTCCTCCGCCTCCTCCTCGAGCTCGACTTCGCTGTCGCGCAACACCCGGAAGACGCCCTGCGCCATCACCGTGAAGCCGGGAAACAGATGGTCGAGAAACCGCGCGATCATCTGCTCGACCGGCAGAAACCGGATGCGGGTGCCGGGCAGGCGGATGAAACGCTCGACCGAGGCGGGGATCTGGATGAGGGCCTGCAACCGCACATTGTCGCTGACCCGCTCGAGCTGAAGCGCGAGGCCGAACCCGCGATTGGCGACAAACGGGAACGGATGGGCCGGGTCCATCGCCAACGGGGTCAGCACCGGAAAGATGTCGGCCATGAAACGCTGTTCGAGCCAGGCGCGGTCGTCGGGATCGAGGTCGGCCGGCTCGACCACGGCGATACCGGCCTCGGCGAGCTGGCGCTGCAGCGACAGCCAGGTCACCTGCTGGGCTTCCATCAGGGCCCCGGCGCGCTCGTGGATCGCATCGAGCTGCTGTGCCGGCGAGAGCCCGTCCTGGCTCAGCGTCTTGATGCCGGCGAGATGCTGGCCTTTGAGACCGGCAACCCGGACCATGTAGAACTCGTCGAGGTTGCCCGCCGAGATCGCCAGGAAGCGCAGCCGTTCGAGGAGCGGATGGCGGCGGTTGTCGGCCTCGGCCAGCACCCGCTCGTTGAAGGCGAGCCACGACAGCTCGCGGTTGATGAAGCGCGCCGGCGAAGTCGGATCGCTCGACAGCGGATCGCCGGGGCGGATATCGACGATCTGCGCGCTGGTTTTCACCCGACCCTCCTGCCCCGCCTCTGATATGGCGGGCCGCCGGGCGTGATTCTAGCGCCGCAACGTGACCGATGTCATGCGCCGGCTCTTGGAGCCCATGGCCGCGTCCGCGCGCAATGTGTAAAAACGCAGGGGCTGACCCGGCAACCGCCGGTCGGGCGCAATGTGCGGCATGGGAGGAAAAGCATGATTCGGGCGGCGATTGTCGGGATCGGGCGGTGGGGGCGTACGCTCGTTGGCGGGGTGCAGGGCAAGAGCACGGCGCTGCGCTTCACCGCCGGGCACAACCGCACACGCGCCAACGCCGAGGCGTTTTGCGCCGAGCACGGCATCGCGCTCAAGGACAGCCTCGACGAGGTCTTAGCCGACCCGGCGATCGACGCGGTGGTGTTCGCGACCCCGCATAGCGAGCATGGGCCCCAGGTCGAGCGTGCCGCGGCGGCGGGCAAGCATGTCTTCATGGAAAAACCGTTCACCCTCGACCGCCAGAGCGCGGCGCGGGCGCTCGACGCGGTGGCGCGCGCCCGCGTGGTGCTCGGGGTCGCCTATCCCCGCCGGTTTTATCCCGGGATGAAGGAGCTGAAGGCGCGAATCGATGACCGGCGGCTCGGCACGATCGCCCATTGCCATGCCGAGCAGAACGCGCCGGCGGGCCTCTTCATGAACCCGCAATCCTGGCGCGCCGACCCGAGCGAGGCGCCGGCCGGCGGGATGACCGCGTCGGGGGTGCACAACCTCGATGCGATGATCGGCCTGTTCGGCAAGATCGACGAAGTCTACGCGATGAGCCTGCGCCGCGCTGTTGCCTACGATGCCGAAGACACCACCAGCGTCATGTTCCGGTTTGCGGGCGGCATGTCGGCGACGCTGCTCTCCTCGATCGTCACCGCGGTCAGCTACCGGCTCGCGGTATACGGCACCAAAGGCCGCGCCGAGCTGGTGACCCCGCAGGCCGATTTCCACTTCACCCCGACCCCGGACGCGATGCCGGCCGGACGCCACACCCAGCCGGCGCCCGAAATCATCGAGTATCGCGGGTTCAACGCGCTCGTTGCCGAGCTCGACGCGTTTGCCGCGGCGATCCGCGGTGAGGCGCCCTACCCGATCAGCGCCGAGGAAGTGCTGCACGGCGTCGCCGCCTTCGAGGCGATCATCCGCTCGGCGGCGACGCACCAGCCCGTCCGGGTCGCGCGCGACTGAAATCCACCAACGAGGAAATCCCGATGCCCGTCACCGTGCTCTATCCCGAGGCCCGCCAGCAGCCCGACAATCTCGAAACCGAGGTGTTCGGCCCCGATCTGCGCATCGTCAAGCGCGATGCCGGGGCGCTCTCCGAACTCTCCGACGCCGACTGCGCCGAGGCCGACGGGCTGATGATCATGGGGTTTGCCGTCACCGGCGCCGATCTCGCGCGCTTTCCCCGGCTGCGCGCGATCGTCCGCATGGGGGTCGGCTACGACAAGCTCGACCGCCCCGCCGCCGCGTCGCGCAACATCCTCGTGTGCAATGTCCCCGATTACGGCACGACCGAGGTTGCCGACCACGCGATCGCGCTGGCGCTGACCTTGCGCCGCGGGATCCTCCTGCATCACGAGATGCAGCGGCACGACCCGCCGGCTCCGTTCCGCTCGTTCCAGCATCCGCTGATCCAGCGCTTGGGTATGCAGACTTTCGGGATCATCGGGCTGGGCCGCATCGGGACGGCGGTGGCGTTGCGCGCCAAGGCGTTCAATTTCCGCGTTGTGTTCTACGACCCCTATCTGCCGAACGGGGTCGAGCTGTCGCTCGGCATCAGCCGGGCCCTGAGCCTCGAAGACCTCCTGCGCCAGACCGACACCTTGTCGATCCACGCGCCGTTGACCCCGGAAACCGGCGGCATGCTCGGCCGTGCGCAGCTCTCGCTGCTGCGTCCGGGGGCGGTCGTGGTCAACGACGCGCGCGGCCCGATCATCGATCTCGACGCGCTTTTGGAGCTCATGCGCGAGGGGCATATCGCCGGCGCCGGGCTCGATGTGCTGCCGGTCGAGCCGCCGGTCGAGCCGATCCCCGAATTGTTGCGCGCCTATCGCGCCCGCGAGCCCTGGCTCGAGGGGCGCCTCGTCATCACCCCGCACTCGGCCTGGCTGACACCGCATTCCTTTGAGGACACGCGGAAGAAATCGGCCGAGACGATGCGCGCGGCCCTCCTGACCAACCGGCCGCAGAACGTCATCACGCCGGAGATGTTTTAGGCGGACCCGGAAGCCGGAGCGGCCCGATGCACCACCTGCACCTGCTGCGCCATGCCAAGTCCGACCGGGACGAAGCGGTCGAGGACCATGAACGGCCTTTGAGCCGGCGCGGCCGCGAGGCAGCGCGCCGGGTCGCCGAAAACCTGCCGGCAGCGCTGGGCGCGCTCGATCTCGTGCTGTGCTCGACCGCCTTGCGCACGCGGGATACCGCCGAACTGATGCTCGCCGGGTTTGCCGCGCCGCCGCGCATCCTCTACGAGGACGGGCTCTATCTCGCCGGCCGCGCGGTGCTGATGCGCCGCCTGCGCGGGCTCGACGAGAGCGCCGGCGCGGTCATGGTGATAGGCCACAATCCGGGGCTGCACGAATTGGCGCTTGCCCTCGCCTCTCCCGACTCGCCGCGCTACCGGGCGCTCGCCACCGGCAAGTTCCCGACCACCGCGCGGGCGAGTTTCGCGATCGACGGCCCATGGGCGAGCCTCGACCGGTCGCGCCACGCGCTGACCCAATACGTGACGGCGAAATCGCTCGGCGATCAGAACTGATCACCCGCCTCGGCCAGGGCAAGGCGGGCGAGCGCGAGGCCGATCGGGCGGCCGGCGCTGAGGGCGAGGCGGTCGAGCCGGGCGGCCAGCGCGCCGGCAGCGGCGAACGAGCGCTCCATTCGGCGCACCAGAAAGGCGATGGTTCCGGGCGAGACCCGCACCTGCCGGTCGGCGAAATGCTTCACCAGTACCGCCGCGAGCAGCGAATCGTCGGGGAGCGCGATCGACACGGAAGGCGCGGCGCGCAAGCGCGAGGCAAGATCGGGCAGCGCGACCGGCCAACTCGCCGGCGCCTCGCGCGCGACGATCAGGAGGCTTGCGCCAGATTCGCCGCAGCAATTGTAGAGGTGCAGCAGGGCTTCTTCGGGAGCGTCCTCGGCATCGTCGAGCGCCACGGCGCGGCTCCGTGCGAGTTCGTTCGGCACCAGTGGCGACAACCCTTCGCCTCTGATCAGCGTACCGCCGGTGCGCTCGCGCCACAGATGGGCGAGGTGACTTTTGCCCGAACCCGCCGGACCATGGAGGACCAGCGCGGGAGCCGGCCATTGGGGCCAGCGCTCGATCCAGCCGAGGGCGGCGGCATTGCACTCGGATACGAGAAAATCGGCGCGGCCGAACGCCGGGCGGTGCGGCAGGTCGATCGCGAGCTGGGTCATCGGATGCGGGTCAGATTGGCCATGGTCTCGCTCTCGCCCTGGCTCCCGCTCTCGATCTCGCGCGCATCGTAGAGGCTGCTGCGGCGATAGCTGGCGAGCGCAAAGCGCGCGAGGACGCCAATGACCGCGGCGGCCGGCACGGCGACCAGGACGCCGACAAATCCATAGAGCGTGCCGCCGGCAAACAGGGCAAAGATCACCCACACCGGGTGCAGGTGGATGCGGTCGCCGAGGAGCTTTGGAGTCAGGAAATTGGCTTCGGCCAGCTGGCCCACGACAAAGATCCCGCCGACCACCAGGATTTCGGTCCAGGTG
>DATCQF010000442.1:0-6087 GCA_036569735.1 Allostellaceae bacterium
CGCGGGCTCGCGCTCGCTGTGTCGATGGCGAAGGAGCTCGGCGTCACCGCCATGGCGATGCCGACCAACGGCAACGCCGGCGCGGCGATGGCGGCCTATTGCGCGCGCGCCGGCATGCGCGCGACGGCGTTCTGCCCCGACGACACACCGGATGTGAATGTCCGCGAGATCGCGATGCAGGGGGCCCAGGTGTTCCTTGTCGACGGCCTCATCGACGATTGCGGCAAGCTCGTCGCCGAGGGTGAGAAGGCGGTCGGCTGGTTCAACTGTTCCACGCTGCGCGAGCCCTACCGCATCGAGGGCAAGAAGACGATGGGCATCGAATTGGCCGAGCAGCTCGGCTGGGAAGTCCCCGACGTCATCTTCTACCCCACCGGCGGCGGCACCGGCATCATCGGCATGTGGAAGGCCTTTGCCGAACTGGAGGCGATCGGCTGGATCGGGTCGAAGCGCCCGCGCATGGTCGTCGTCCAGGCGGCGGGTTGCGCGCCGATGGTCAAGGCCTGGCAGGACGGTGTCGAGCATGCCCCGCGCTGGGAGGGCGCGCACACCTTCGCCGCCGGCATCCGGGTGCCGCAGGCGGTCGGCGATTTCCTGATCCTGCGCGCGGTGCGCGACAGCGGCGGGTTCGCCATCGCCGTCGACGATGCCGCGATATCCGAGGCGTGGCGCGAGGTCGCCGCCGAGGAGGGCCTCCTGTTATGCCCGGAGGGCGCGGCAACCTATGCCGCCTACCGCCAGGCGGTCGCCGATGGACGGGTTGGACCGGGCGAGCGCGCCGTCCTCTTCAACTGCGCGACCGGGCTCAAATACCCGATGCCCGAGGCCGGGATCCGCCTCAAGCTCGGTGAGCCGGTCGACTGGCGCCAGATGCAACAGGCGGCGGCCGCGTCATAGACGGAGCTTTTGTTCGAGAATATCGGGAAGATCGTTCTCGATCAGCACGACATCGTTCCCGGCGAGATTGCTGTCGAGCCAGGACCTGGCGTCGGCAAAAGTCGCGCACGACACGATCGTGCGCTCCGGCGCCGCCTCCGAAAAGCCGGCGATGAGCGGCGCCACCCGATGCGGCGCGACGGCAACCAGGACATCGGCGTGGGCGCCGGCCAGCCGGCCGATCCTGGTGTGCTCGGCCTCGTGCACGCTGCCGAGTTCCGCCATGCCGGGGGTGACGAGGATGCGGCGCCCGCCCGGGCGGGCCAGCGCATCGAGCAGCCCCAGCGCCGAAGCAAAGCCGACCGGGTTCGAGTTGTAGGCGTCGTCAATGACGATCGTGCCGTCGCCCTGGCGCTTGACTTCGAGCCGATGGGGAATTTGCGGCGTCGATTTGAGGCTCAGGGCGACATCCGCGGGGCTCAGCCCCAGGCTGCAGGCAGCGGCGAATGCCAATGCGATGTTGCCGCCCTGGTGCAGGCCGAACAGCGGCGCGCGCAGTTCGTAACCGGCGCCGCGCCAGCCGATTTCCACGACGATCCCCTCCGCCTCCTGATGCAGCGATCGGATGACGAGGGCCGATGCATCGTCGGCGCCGACGGTCACGACGATGTCGCGGTGCTGCTCGATGAATTCCCGCGGCCAGGCAAATTGCAGAACATCGGCGGCGACGACGACCGTGCCGCCGTTGTCGCGCACCGCCTCGGCGAGCTCGAATTTGGCTTGCGCCACCGCGTCCAATGATTTGAAGCGCTCGTAATGGGCCTTGCCGATCGCGCTGATGATGCCGATCCGCGGTGGGGTCAGCGCGCACAGATGGCGGATCGAGCCAATGCCGTAGGCGCCCATCTCGACGACGAAATAGCGGTGATGCGCGCCCAGGCGTTCGCGGATGACCCGCGCGATCCCCATCGCGGTGTTGACGCTGCCCGGGGTGATCAGGGTCGGGCCGGCGGTTTCGAGGACATGCCCGAGGATGTGCTTGACCGAGGTTTTCCCATACGAACCGGTGACCGCGATCACGATCGGGTTGACCCGCTCCAGTACCGCTCGCGCCTCGCGCCAGTACCGTGCTTGCACCCGCGCCTCGAACGGGGCGAGCAGCAAATTCGCACCGACCAGCGCAACCGGCACGAGCTGTGCGGCGACGATCCACGCGACCACGAGATCGCTCGACAGCGCCGCGACGACGCCGGCGCCGAGCATCAACGCCAGGGCTATCGCGAAGATGCGCCTGGCGCGGGTTGTCATCACCAGAGGTTTCTTCGCGCTCTTGCGAGGATCGCGCTCGATCGCCGCGGTGGCGAGAAAGGCCGCGCCCACCAGCCACGCAAAGCTCCCGGGCGGCACACCGGCTCCGCGTATCAGCAACTGCGCGACGAAGATCGCGGCAAGAACCAGGGACAGCCGCCGATCCCAGGCCCGGTCGGCGACCAGCCACACCAGAAAGCGCCTTCCGTCGTATTCCTCCTGCTGAAACAGGTGCAGATAGGTCAGGAGGCGGCGCGCCGCGAAGACGCCGAAGCCGATCAGCGCAAAGAGCGCGCTCACGCCACTTGCTCCATGAATTCGCTCAGCAGCTGGATGATCTGGTGGCGCCCGTCGGTCAGGATATTCCAATGGTCGAAGCCGCGCAGCACGACGAGGCGCGATTGCGGAATCATTCGATGGAGGCGTTCGGCGAGCTCGGGCGGGGTTTCGCGGTCCCGGTCGCCGACGACCAGCAACGCAGGGCAGCGCACCGCGCTCGCGGCAGCGCTGAGGTCCTCGCTCACCGCCTTGACGAGGATCGGCCGCAACTCCCCGGCCGCACGGTAATCCGCGCTGCCGAAGCGGGCGCGCAGCCGGTCGCGCGCCGGTCCCTCCGGCGTGAACGACCGCGCCAGCCGGAACGCCCAGCGCCGCGCGGCCATCCGAGCCCCTGCCCATGGCGAGCGGCGTGGCGGCAGACCGGCCGCGGCGATCAAGAACAGCCCCGCGAGCGTCCCCGGATGGCGCGAGGCGAGCTGCAGCCCAACCCGGCAGCCGAACGAATGGGCGATCCAGATGCGCCGCGCCGGTTCGAGGCCACCGAGCCATTCCGCCACCATATCGGCGTAATCCGCGGTGCCCCAGGCGCCCGGCGGCAGGGGCGAGGCGCCGAAGCCCGGAAAATCGATGAGGACCGATCGGGCGCTGCGCCGCATCGCTTGCGCCAGCGGCAGCAGGTTGTGGTGGGTATGTCCCCAGCCATGCGTCCAGATCAGCTCGACCGGCCCCGCCGCCGAATCGCCGGCAAGGCGAAACAGCGCGAGATCGGCGCCGCGGACGCGGACGCTCTGGGCGTTCACCGGGTATCCCGGCGGCGATTGTGCCGGTGACGGCGCGGAGGGTAGCTTGCGAGCGGGTCCATGGCCTGGGACGCGGGTTGCGTAGGATTGGGGTACAGGATGGCGGGCAGGAATGAAACCCGTGTCGCGGTGTTCCTCGGCGGGCGCTCGCCCGAGCATGACGTCAGCGTCATCACCGGGCTGCAGGCGCTGAAGGCAGTGGACCAGCAGCGTTTCGCCCCGTTCCCGGTCTACGTCGATCCGCGCGGCCGGTGGTTTGTCGGCGAGGCGCTCGCCGAGCGCCGCAACTACCTGCCCGACGCGCGAACCCTGAGCGAATTGACCGAGGTGACCCTGTCGCTCGGCGAATCCCGCCGCGGCGTTCTCGTACCGAAAGGCTCCGGGTTGTTTCGGCGGCGCTCCCCAATCGAGTTCGACGTCGCGTTGTTGGCGTTCCACGGCCTGGGCGGCGAAGACGGTCAGATCCAGGGCCTGTTCGAGATCGCCAACCTGCCCTACACCGGAATGCGCACGCTGGCCTCCGCGGTGTTGATGGACAAGGCCGCGACCAAACGGCTGCTGCGCGGCCTCGATATACCGCTCTTGCCCGATGCGGTGGTAACCCGCGGCGCCGCCGGGCTGCCCTCCGCGGATGCGCTGTCGGCGCAGCTCGGCAACATGGGGTTCCCGCGCATCGTCAAGCCGGCTCATCTCGGCAGCAGCATCGGCGTTGGCAAGGCCGACGATATCGACGAAATACGGGCGTTGCTCCCGGCGATCTTCCGCCTCGACCGCCAGGCGATCATCGAGCCTTTCGTGCCCAACCTCGCCGAATACAATCTGAGCGTCATGCGGGTCGGCGGCAAGCTGCGGACCTCGGCGATCGAACGCCCCAAACGCGCGGAGGAACTCCTGGATTTTCGCCAGAAATACCTGTCGGGGGGAGATGGCAAGGGCATCAAGGGCGACGGTGGGAACAGCCAGGGGATGCTGTCCTTGACCCGCGACATCAACCCGGCGCTCCCCGCCGGGCTGGAGGACAAGCTGCGGCGCTGGGCGACCCTGGCGTTCGAGGCGGTGGACGGGTGTGGCGCGCCGCGCGTCGATTTCTATTGCAACGACAGAACCGGCGAAGCGTGGCTCAACGAGGTCAACCCGTGCCCGGGCTCGTTCGGCTATTTCCTGTGGGAAGCCGCCGACCCGGCGATTATGTTCACCGCCCTCCTGTCGATGCTGATCGACGAAGCCCTGGCGCGTCACCGCGAATCCCAGCTGCCCGACGACCCCGTCCCCCCCGAAGCCCGCCTGCTGCGCCGCCCGTGAGCCCGAACTTGCTCCCAAAATGAGAACATCCTAAATAGATGGCGTTCAGCTGAGTAACCGCGACCGATGCGGATCATTGCGGTTAGCACGTTACGCAACTTTTGGACCCTCCCGGGACGGGGCGACGCGGAACAGCCTCTACGGACCTGGGTCCACATCGCCAGGGCGGCTGATTGGTCCAACCCGGCCGATGTCAAGCGGATGTTTCGGAGCGCCGACATTCTTCCCAATGATCGCGTGGTGTTCAATATCGGCGGAAACAAATACCGGATTATCGCGGCGGTTCATTATCGCGGCCAGCGCATTTTCGTACGTTTCATAGGAACTCATGCAGAATACGATAAGATAGACGCGAGAACGATATGAGGAAGGCGATGGATATACGGCCGATCAGAACCGATGAAGAGTATCGTGCCGCTCTGAAAGAAATAGAACGCCTCTGGGATGCCGGAATCGGGAGCATTGAGGGCGACTACGTCGACGTTTTGACGACACTAGTCGAAGCGTATGAGGCAAAGCACTATCCCGTTCCGGCGCCCGATCCGATCGCCGCCATCCATTTCATGATGGAGCAGAAGGGTCTGACCCGCCGCGATCTCGAACCGGCGATCGGCAGCCGGGGCCGGGTCTCGGAAGTCCTCAACCGCAAACGGCCGCTGACCTTGCCGATGGTGCGCGCCCTGAGCGTGCTGTTGGATATTCCGGCTGATGTTCTTGTTCGGGCATACGACACGCAATCGGCGGCGTAGACCGGCCGATCACGTTGTTTGCCGTCGCAGCCCAAGTTCCGCGAGAAATTCGGTCGGGGCTGTTACCCCCTCATCCGCACCGGCGGCACATCGCGCGGGATCCGGAGATTGCAGCCGGTGGTCGCCTTGACCTCGTCAACCGTCACCCCTGGGGCGATTTCCTTCAGCGCCATGCCCTCGGGGGTGATCTCGAAGAGGCCGTAATTGGTGATGACGAGGTCGACGGCGCCGCGTGCCGTCACCGGTATGGCGCAGCGCTCGACGAGGCGCGGGCTGCCGTTGCGCGTCGTCTGCTCCATCGCGATGAAGACATGCTTGGCGCAGGCCGCCAGATCCATCGCGCCGCCGATGCCGCCGCCTTTCTGCCCGGCGACCTTCCAGTTCGCGAAATCGCCGTTCCCGGCAACCTCGTAGGCGCCCATTACGGTCACGTCGATCCTGCCGCTGCGGATGATGGCAAACGAATCGGCGTGGTGGACGATTGCCGCGCCCGGCCGCAACGTCACATGCTGGCCGCCGGCGTTGACTAGGTGCAAATCCTCCTCGCCCGGCGCCGCCAGCGCGCCATAGCCGATGACCCCGTTCTCGGAATGCAGGATGATCTCCTTGTCGCCGAAGTCGAAATTCGAGCACAGGGTCGGGATGCCGACCCCCAGATTGACAATCCAGCCATCCCTGAACTCCATCGCCAGCCGGTCGCACATCTGCTGGCGGGTGAGGCCTTTGACGCCGTCGCTCATCCCCCGACACTCCCTGGACGCTGCGGCCACCAG
>DATCQF010000443.1:0-4196 GCA_036569735.1 Allostellaceae bacterium
CAGCACAAGCACCCGCCCGGCAGTTCCAGCACCTCGCCCTCGACGAAATCGACCAGGTAATGGTCGATCGCGATCTCGCCGATCTCGTTGATGACGACGGCGGTATCGGCAAAGGCCGGATCGGTCAGGACGCGGCGCAACAGCGTCGTTTTGCCGCTGCCGAGAAAGCCGGTCAGCACCGTGACCGGTATGCTGCCTGGCGCGGGCGCGCTATCCACCGCACGATCCATTCGTCATATCGGGCGCGATGGTTTCACGATGCACCGCCCGCCGGCAAGGGGGCTGGTCCCGCCGCCCGAGATTGCTTCGTCGCTCCGCTTCTCGCAATGACACCCCTCCCGCTGTCATTGCGAGCGAAGCGAAGCAATCTCGTTCGGGAGCGTCTATGGCACGCAATCGGTTGCATTCTCGTGTTTGCGTCAGCATCATGCCTGCCATAACGGCGGTGCATGAACGCCGGCTAGGGAGAGGAAAGCGAGCAGCATGGCGCCTGGTGCCACCACTCTTACCGCGGATACGCCCGGGGATGTGCTGCTCTCCGTCAACGCGGTGTCGAAGCGGTTTGGCGGCGTGCGGGCGGTCGAGGAGGTGTCGATCTCGGTCCGGCGCGGCGCGATCGCCTCGATCATCGGTCCGAACGGCGCCGGCAAGACTTCGCTCCTCAACATGATCAGCGGGTTCTACCGTCCCGATACCGGCTCCATCGCTTTCGAGGGCAGGGACATCACCCGCGCCCGGCCGGCCGAAATCGCCGGGCTGGGGATCGCCCGCACCTTTCAGAACATCGCACTGTTCGGCGGCATGACGGTGCTCGACAACATCATGCTCGGCCGCCACGTGCGGATGAAGGCGGGCATCCTGTCGTCGTTCATCTATTGGGGCATGGCGCAGAAGGAAGAGGTGGCGCACCGCGCCCGGGCCGAGGAGCTGATCGATTTCCTCGAATTGCAGGATCTGAGAAAGCAGCAGACCAGCGCCCTGGCCTATGGCCTCAGGAAGCGGGTCGAGCTGGCGCGTGCGCTGGCGCTCGACCCGACGCTCCTGCTGCTCGACGAGCCGATGGGCGGGATGAACCAGGAAGAAAAAGAGGATATGGCGCGCTACGTCATCGACGTGAACGAGCAATGGGGCACGACGATCATCCTCATCGAGCACGACATGGCGGTGGTGATGGACATCTCCGATACCGTCACCGTGCTCGACCGCGGCCGCAAGATCGCCGAGGGGACGCCCGCCGAGGTGCAGCGGAACCCGCTGGTGATCCACGCCTATCTCGGCGGCCATCACGAAGAGGAGTGGGCGGCGGCATGACCATCGAGATGACGCTGCCGCAGCTGTTGCGGCGCAATGCCGAGCGGACGCCCGAGCGCCCGGCGTTGCGCGAGAAGGACCGCGGCATCTGGCAGCCGTACAGCTGGCGGCGCTATTGGGAGGAGGTGCACGATTTCGCCTGCGGCGTCGCCGCTGAGGGCTTCGGGCGGGGCGACAAGCTGTCGGTCATCGGGGAAAACCGCCCGCGCCTCTATGTCGCGCAGCTCGCCGCGCAAAGCCTCGGCGGCATCGCCGTCCCGGTCTACCAGGACGCGATCGCGACCGAGCTCGCCTATGTGCTCGATCACGCCGAGACCTCGGTCGTCGTTGCCGAGGACCAGGAACAGGTCGACAAGATCCTGTCGTTGAAGGACCGCCTGCCGAACCTGAAGCTGATCGTCTATGACGACCCGCGCGGCCTGCGCAATTACGACGATAGGGTCCTCAAGGCATTCGAGGCGGTGGAGGCGGCCGGGCGCGAGTTCGGGGCGGCCCATCCGGGCTATGTCGACAATGCCATCGCCGAGGGCAAGCCCGACGATCTGACGCTGTTCTCCTACACGTCGGGCACCACCTCGCGGCCCAAAGGGGTGATGCTGAGCCACGCCAATCTCTTGAGCGTGGCGCAAGGGTTTGCGGCGGCCGAAGGCATCCGGCCGAGCGACGAGCATCTGTCGTATCTGCCGATGGCCTGGATCGGCAATTCGGTGTTCTCGCTGGCGCTCCATATGTGGGTCGGCTTTACGATCAACTTCCCCGAAAAGCCCGAGACCCTGCAGCGCGACCTGCGCGAGCTGGGCCCTACCGTCGCGCTGGCGCCGCCGCGCTACTGGGAGAACGCGCTGACCCAGATCACGGTCAGGGCGGCCGACGCCACCCCATTGAAGCGCCACATCTT
The DNA here is from genome assembly GCA_036569735.1 of Allostellaceae bacterium. GTDB lineage: Bacteria > Pseudomonadota > Alphaproteobacteria > ATCC43930 > CGMCC-115725 > DATARH01. Next base: position 2,210 of record DATCQF010000443.1, read on the forward strand.
CAATTTCTTCCGCAGAGTCGCCGAGCGTGTTCAGCTGTGCGACACCGAGAGCCGGCCGGTGCCACTCGGCCTGCGGCTGCTGCGCGCGGTTGGCGAGGTGCTGGTTTATGGCCCGCTGCGTGACCAGATCGGTTTGCGGCGCGCCCGCCTCGTCTATACCGGCGGCGCTCCGCTCGGCCCCGACATCATTCGCTTCTTCCGCGCGATCGGGGTCAATTTGAAACAGGTCTATGGCGCCACCGAAATCTCCGGGATCTGCTCGGCGCAGCCCGAAGGAGAGGTTGACCCCGACACGGTCGGGCGAGTGTTCGGCGGGGTCGAGGTTCGAATCGACGATACCGGCGAGGTGCTGCTCCGCTCGGAGGGGGTGTTCCAGGGCTATTACAAGCAGCCCGAGACGACCCGAGAGGCCATCACCGAGGATGGCTGGCTCAAGACGGGCGACGCGGGCTTCCTCGACCGGCGCGGCCACCTCGTCATCGTCGACCGCGCGCGCGACGTCGGCAAGCTCGCCGACGGCACCGCGCTGGCGCCGCAATTCCTCGAAAACAAATTGAAATTCAGCCCCTTTATCGGCGAAGCGGTGGTGTTCGGCGACGCACGCCCGTTTGTCGCAGCGATCATCGCGGTTGATCCCGCGACGGTCGGCAACTGGGCCGAACGGCACAACCTCGCCTACACCTCGTTCCAGGATTTGAGCGCCCGTCCGGAGATCCGCGAGCTGATCCGCGCTGAGATCCGCAAATGTAATGAGGCCCTGCCGGCGCCGATCCGGCTGCGCCGGTTCCTCGTGCTCAACAAGGAATTCGACGCCGACGACGACGAGATCACCCGCACCCGCAAGATCCGCCGCCGGTTTGTCGCCGAGAAATACGCCGCGATCGTCGAGGCATTCTACCGGGACGCCGCCGATGTCGAGGTCGTCACCGAGTTCACCTACGAGGACGGACGCAAGAGCGTGATGCGCTCCGTCCTGGCGATCGGCGATGTCGACGAGCCGGGACCGGATGCCGAAGCCGCCCCGGCGCGAGCGGTCGGGGCGCCGGTGCCGGCCGAGGCGGGGTGAGGAACAATGTCCGGGGAGCATCGGGCGTGAGGTTGCCCCTCACCCTCCCACGGCTTCGCCGCGGGTCCCTCGCTCTCCCCGCCTGCGGGGAGAGGGTTGGGGTGAGGGGCCGTCACCGGAGCGCGACCGATGCCTGAGTTCGAGTGGCAGTTCACGCTGGTCCTCCTGACCAACGGCATCATGATCGGGCTGATGTATGCGCTGATCGCGCTGGGCTTTGTCTTGATCTACAAGGCGACCGACGCGATCAATTTCGCGCAGGGCGAGTTCGTCATGTTCGCCGGCTTTATCGCAGCGGGCGCCGCCGACTTTGCCGGCCTTCCGTTCTGGATATGCGCATTGCTCGCGATCGGCGGCATGGTGGCGCTCGGCTTCGGGTTGGAGCGGGTGGTGCTGCGCCCCTTGATCGGCCGCCCGGTGATCGCGGTGGTGATGGCGACGATCGGCCTTGCCGCGGTCTTGCGCGGCACCGCAACGATGGCGTTCGGCGCCGGCACGCGGGCGATCGTGATGCCGGTCAGCGACGAGCCGTTCCAGCTGGGGCCGGTCATGCTGCCGCCGGTGCAGCTCGTCGGGGCCGGGGTGAGCCTCATATTTCTCGCCGCCTTCACCTGGTTTTTCCTGAAGAGCCGGGTCGGCATCGCGATGCGCGCGGTGGCCGACAGCCAGCAGGTGTCGATGGCGATGGGCATCAACGTGCGGCGCTATTTCGCGCTGGCCTGGGCCATGGCGGGGATGGTCTCGGCGCTGGGCGGGGTGGTGTGGGGGACGATGCTCGGGGTCGACAACCAGCTCGCCCTCGTTGGCCTCAAGGTCTTCCCGGTGGTGATCCTGGGCGGGCTGGATTCGATAATCGGAGCGGTCGTCGGCGGCCTCATTGTCGGCATCGTGGAAAATTTCGCGGCCGGCTATCTCGATCCC
>DATCQF010000444.1:0-7539 GCA_036569735.1 Allostellaceae bacterium
ATGCCGATCAGGTGTTCGAGCGGGCGTCCAAGCTCATTGCCCGCGCCCTCGCCGCCCACGGCTGAACAGCGTTCGGCTGGAGCTTTGGGCTGGCGCGCAGCGGTGCTATCGTGTTCTTTCCTGTTCGCAGGACCGGGTTGATGCGGCCGCACCCGATTCCCCGCCGGCCGCCCGCTCCGCTGTGATCCCGGCGGAGCCGTGTCGCAAATGATCCGGGATCGAGGAGAAGGAATGGCCGTAGCAACCGAAACCGCCGAAATCGCCCCGAAAGAGAGTTTCGCCGCGCTGCTCGATGAGTCGCTCGGCGTCGCCAACGGTCTCGAAGGCACCGTCATCAAGGGACGGGTGATCTCGATCGAAAACGACGCCGCCCTCATCGATGTCGGCCTCAAATCGGAAGGGCGCGTGGCGCTCAAGGAATTCTCCGCCGGCGGCGGCCCGCCGGAGCTTCATGTCGGCGATATCGTCGAAGTTTTCCTCGAGCGGATGGAAGACAAGAACGGCGAAGCGCAGCTGTCGCGCGAGAAGGCCCGCCGCGAAGAAGCCTGGACCTTGCTGGAAAAGAGCTTCACGGCGAATGAGCGGGTCACCGGCACGATCTTCGGCCGGGTCAAGGGCGGCTTCACGGTCGATCTCAGCGGCGCGGTGGCATTTTTGCCCGGCAGCCAGGTCGATATCCGCCCGGTGCGCGACATCGCCCCGCTCCTGGGCTCGCCGCAGCCCTTCCAGATCCTCAAGATGGATCGCTCGCGCGGCAATATCGTCGTGTCGCGGCGCGCCGTCCTCGAGGAAAGCCGCGCCGAGCAGCGCTCCGAGCTGGTCGCCAGTCTGAAGGAGGGCCAGATCCTCACCGGGATCGTCAAGAACATCACCGATTACGGCGCGTTCGTCGATCTGGGCGGGGTGGACGGCCTCCTCCATGTCACCGATATCGCCTGGCGCCGCATCAACCATCCCTCGGAGGCGCTCAACATCGGCCAGAGCGTCAAGGTCCAGGTCATCCGCTTCAACCCGGAAACCCAGCGCATCTCATTGGGCATGAAGCAGCTCGAGGCCGATCCCTGGGAGGGCGTCGAGCTGAAATACCCGGCTGGCGCCAAATATACCGGGCGCGTCACCAACATCACCGACTACGGCGCCTTTGTCGAACTGGAGCCTGGGGTCGAGGGGCTGGTCCACGTCTCCGAGATGAGCTGGACGAAAAAGAACGTGCACCCAGGCAAGATCGTGTCGACCAGCCAGGAGGTCGATGTGATGGTGCTCGATGTCGATCCGCAAAAGCGCCGCATCAGCCTCGGTTTGAAGCAGGTCATGGCGAACCCGTGGGATGCGTTCATCGAGGAGCACCCGGTCGGCAGCGTCGTCGAGGGCGAGGTGCGCAATACCACCGAGTTCGGCCTCTTTATCGGGCTGCCCGGCGATATCGACGGCATGGTCCATCTCTCCGATATCGACTGGAACCGCGCCGGCGAGGACGCCGTCAAAGACTACCGCAAGGGACAGGAAGTGCGCGTCAAGGTGCTCGATGTCGATATCGAAAAGGAGCGCATCAGCCTCGGCATCAAGCAGCTCGACGCCGATCCGTTCGAGCAGGGCATGACCAAGGTGAAGAGGGGCGATGTCGTAACCGGCACGATCTCCGGGATCACCGAGACCGGGATCGAAATCACGCTGGCCGACAACGTGCCCGGCTTCATCAGAAAATCCGAGCTGTCGCGCGACCGCAGCGAGCAGCGCCCCGACCGCTTTGCCGTTGGCGAGCGGGTCGACGCCAAGGTCACCACGATCGATCGGGCCACCAGGCGTGTCTCGCTGTCGATCAAGGCACGCGAGGTCGACGAGGAGAAGAAGGCGATGGTCGAGTTCGGCTCGTCCGATTCCGGCGCCAGCCTCGGCGACATCCTCGGCGCGGCGATCCGTCGGCGTCAGGGTCAGGGCGAGACCGAGGCCGAGGAAAAGAGCTGAGGGCCCGTCAGGATAAAACTGCACCGTGCGGACCGCGGGCGTCCAGCTTCCTGTTGCTTGACGCCCGCCGGACGGTTTGGCACGCTAACTGTCCTATCCACCTGCCAGCGGGCGTCGCTCCATGACCAAATCTGAGCTCGTTCAGAGGCTCGCTGAGGCGAACCCGCATCTCTACCAGCGTGATGTCGAGGCGATCGTCACCGCCATTTTCGACGAGATCGCCACGGCGCTGGCGCGCGGCGACCGGGTCGAGCTGCGCGGCTTCGGCGCCTTTTCCGTGAAGCGCCGGGATGCCCGGATCGGGCGCAACCCGCGCACCGGCGACAGCGTACAGGTCGCCGAGAAGCACATCCCCTTCTTCAAGACCGGCAAGCAGCTGCGCGACCGCCTCAATCAGCTCGGCCGGCCGAACTGACGACAGCACATCCGGCGAGGCTCGATGAAGCTTCTGTTCTGGCTCTTCGTCGCCCTCGTTGCCACGGTGCTGGCACTCTTTACCGTGTCCAATCGTGCAGCGGTATCGCTCGGATTGTGGCCGCTGCCTTTCGTTCTCGAGCTGCCGCTTTACCTCGCCATCGTGGCCGCGCTGCTGATCGGTTTCGTCGCCGGCGCGCTCGCCGCCTGGATCGCCGGCCGGCACAGGCGGCGCGAGGGTCGCCTGCGCGGCCGCCGCATCGCCGCGCTCGAACGCGAGCTGGCGGCAACCCAGGCGCAGCTTCCGGGTGCGAGCGAGAGTGCGCCGGGACGGCTTGTGGCGCGCGGCTGAGACGCTGTCCCTTAAATGCGGGTCATCGGCGGCGACGAAATCCACCTCCTGCTCGATTTCCCCAGCCTCATCGACGCGCTGCGCGCGATGTTTCAGGGTGGCTGCGAGGTGCCGCTGCGCCATCATCACAGGATTGCGGCGCGGGCGGCAGAGGGCACCCCCGGCACCCTCTTGATCATGCCGGCCTGGCAGGTGGGGCGCTCGCTCGGGATCAAGATCGTCACGGTCTTTCCCGATAACGCCCACCTTCCAGCTAACGCCCACCTCCCAGCGTCCGGCGCGCTGCCCTCGGTGCACGGCACCTATCTGCTGCTCGATGCCGCCACCGGCATGCCGGTGGCGCTGCTTGACGGCACGGCGCTGACCTTGCGGCGCACCGCGGCCGCCTCGGCGCTTGTCGCCGGGTTCCTCGCCCGGCCCGATAGCGCGGTACATCTGGTGGTCGGCACCGGAGCCTTGGCGCCGCATCTGGTTGCGGCGCACCGCGCAGTGCGGCCGATCCGCGAGACCCGCATCTGGGGCCGCGACCCGAAAAAGGCGGCGGCGCTTGCCGCGCGGCTGGCCCAATCCGGGATCGCCGCCGCGCCGATTTCCGGGCTCGAAGAGGCGGTTGCCGCGGCCGACATCATCACCTGCGCGACCCTCGCGAAGGAGCCGCTGATCCACGGCGCGTGGCTCCGGCCCGGGACCCACCTCGACCTCGTCGGCGGCTACACGCCGGACATGCGTGAGGCCGACGACGAGGCGATCTCCCGCGCCCGGGTCTACATCGATACCGATGCGGCGCTGCGCGAAGCCGGCGACATCGTGCAGCCGCTGCGTTCGGGGCATCTCGCGCGCGAGCGGATCGTCGGCGATCTGTTCGATCTGGCCCGCGGCATCTGTCCGGGCCGGCGCGGGGCCGGTGAAATCACGCTGTTCAAATCGGTCGGCAGCGCGCTTGAAGACCTCGCCGCCGCACAATTGGTGGTGGACCGATTGAGTGCGCAATGATCACCACGAAGACACGAAGGTCAAAATTGAACAATGAGGCGGTGAGGCAATGAGAAGTAACGCTTTAACGCTGAGGATACGCAAAGGTTGCCGAGGTTCATTCTTCGGGCGCGAAGCGCCCAATAAATTATCGGTTCGCGGGCACGCCAAGGGTTTATTGGCGCTTTGCGCCCTGACCTCGCCTTCGCGGTCTTTGCGGCCCCTCGGCGTACGTTGGGGGAAGCGTTACTTCTCACTGCCTCCCTGCCACATTGTTCAATTTTGACCTTCGTGCCCTTCGTGCCTTCGTGGTGAACCCGGCATCCCCATATTCACGCCATGACGATCGCCGCCAAAATCTGCGGGCTGTCGAGCGAGGTTGCGGTTGCCGCCGCGGTCGGCGCGGCCTATCTCGGCTTTGTCTTCTACCCGCCGAGCCCGCGCGCGGTCAGCCCGGCACGCGCCGCCGCTCTCATCGCCGCGGTGCCGCCCGGGGTTCTGCGCGTCGGGCTTTTCGTCGATGCCGACGACGCCCTGATCGGTGCCGTGCTCGACGCAGCGCCGATCGATATTCTCCAATTTCACGGCCATGAAACCCCCGATCGGGTCGCCGATGTGAAACACCGCTTCCGCTGCCCGGTAATGAAGGCGATCGCGGTCGCGGCACCGCAAGACGTGCTCGCCGCCGCGCGCTACGACGAGGTCGCCGACATGCTGCTGTTCGATGCGAAGCCGCCGCGCCGCGAGGACGCGCTGCCGGGGGGCAACGGGCTCGCCTTCGACTGGCATCTGATTGCCGGGCACAGATGGCGGCGCCCGTGGATGCTGTCGGGCGGGCTCACCGCGCAGCTGTTGCCCGAGGCGGTGCGCATCTCGGGAGCAAGCGCGGTCGATGTCTCCTCCGGGGTCGAGCGTAGCCCCGGCGACAAGGACCCGGACAAGATCCGCGAGTTCCTCAGGGTCGCGCACGCCCTTTGATGCACGGTGGCGGCAACGACATGATCTTGGACAATCCTGCGGTCTGCTTCCGGAAGGGGGAACCTCTGGCCCGCGGCATGCCGCGTACGCTGATCGTACTCGGGGCGGCGCGCGGCGGAACCACGATGATCGCGCAAATCCTCAACGATTTGGGCATTTTCATGGGCGAGGGGCTCGCCAGCACTTGCCAGGACAGCGCGATGAACGATATTTCGCGCGCCTTGTTCACTGGCGACATCGATGTTGATGACCCAACGATCGAACAGCTCTTGCGGCGGCGCGATCGGCAATTCGCTGTTTGGGGATGGAAATTCCCGACGCAAGTCTTCGACAACCTCTACGCCAAGGCGAGGAATCCGCACGTCATTGTCGTGTTCCGCGATCCGGTCGCGATCGCCACCCGGGAAAGCGTAGCGCACGGCTACCGCATCGAGCCCTGCTTTCAGCGCGCCCTGGAACAAATTGCCAACCTTGGAAGTTTCATGTTTTCGACGCCCTATCCCTGCCTGGGTGTGTCTTACGAGCGTGGATTGGCGCGGACGGTCGAACTCGTCGATGCCCTGGCCGATTTCGCCGGGATAGCAGCATCGCAAGGTCTGCGGCGGCAGGCTGCGCAGCGGGCCAAGCCAGGGTCGTCAAGCTATGTTATGGAGACCCGCGCAAACAACATCGAGGGAACAATCGATCGCGTCGATCACCGTATCGCCGGTTGGTTACGCTATCCGCACCAGGTCAACCGCAGGGTTGCGTTCACCATTCTGATCGACGACATTCCGGTCTATCAGGGCGTCGCCGATGGCTTTCGCGCCGACTTGGAAACAGCATTCAACAACGATGGGCGCTGTTCTTTTGACATTTTGATCCCGGAACCCCTGAGGGATGACAACAATCACAAGGTCTCTATTAAGATACCCGGTGAAAGCGCCTATTCTATCGTTAATAATGACATGATTTGGACGATCTCTTGAAATTAAGAGGCGGCGATGCAGACACCGAACACCTTTCGCGGCGGGCCGGATGCGCACGGCCATTTCGGGATCTATGGCGGGCTCTACGTCGCCGAGACCCTGATGCCGCTGATCCTGGCGGTCGAAGCCGCGTATAACGCGGCCCGGGCCGATTCCAGCTTTCAGGCCGAGCTCGACTACTACCTCGAGCACTATGTCGGACGGCCGAGCCCCCTCTATTTCGCCGAGCGGCTGACCCGGCATTTCGGCGGCGCCAAGCTCTATTTCAAGCGCGACGAGCTCAACCACACCGGCGCGCACAAGATCAACAACGTGCTGGGCCAGATCCTCCTGGCGCGCCGCATGGGTAAGCGCCGGATCATTGCCGAGACCGGCGCCGGGCAGCATGGCGTCGCCACCGCGACGGCTTGCGCCCTCTTCGACCTGCCCTGCGTCGTCTATATGGGCGAGACCGACATCGAGCGGCAAAAGCCCAATGTCTTCCGCATGAAGCTGTTGGGCGCCGAGGTCGTGCCGGTGCATTCCGGCACCGCGACCTTGAAGGACGCGATGAACGAGGCGCTGCGCGACTGGGTCGCTCATGTCGAGGATACGTTTTACGTGATCGGCACGGTCGCCGGCCCGCACCCCTATCCGGCGATGGTGCGCGATTTCCAGTCGGTGATCGGCCGCGAGACGCGTGAGCAGATGATGAAGGCCGAAGGCAGGCTCCCCGACACGCTGGTCGCCTGCATCGGCGGCGGCTCCAACGCGATGGGGCTCTTCCACCCGTTTCTCGACGATCCCTCGGTCGCGATGATCGGGGTTGAGGCCGGCGGCCACGGCATCGAAACCGGGCTCCATGCCGCCTCGCTCAATGGCGGGGTGCCCGGAGTCCTTCACGGCAACCGCACCTATCTCTTGCAAAATGACGATGGCCAGATCCAGGACGCGCATTCGATCTCGGCCGGGCTCGACTATCCCGGGATCGGTCCCGAGCATGCCTGGCTCCACGATCTGGGGCGCGTCCAATACGTCGCGATCACCGATGTCGAGGCATTGGAGGCGTTCCAATTGTGCAGCCGGCAGGAGGGCATCATCCCGGCATTGGAGCCGGCGCATGCCCTGGCGCATGTCGCCAAGATCGCGCCGACCCTGCCGCGCGACCATCTGATGGTGATGAACATGTGCGGCCGCGGCGACAAGGACATCTTCGCCGTCGCCGAGCATCTCGGGGTCAAGCTGTGAGCCGCATCGAGAAACGGTTTGCCGCCTTGCGCGCGGAGGGCCGCGCCGGGCTCGTTATCTATCTGGTCGCCGGCGATCCCGATCCCGATACCTCGCTGGCGCTGTTCCAGGGCGTCGCCGCGGCGGGCGCCGATCTCATCGAGATCGGCATGCCGTTCTCCGATCCGATGGCCGATGGCCCATCGATCCAGGCGGCCGGGCAGCGCGCATTGAAGCGGGGAATCACTTTGCGCCGCACGTTGGCAATGGTGCGCAGCCTTCGCGAGCGCGACCCGGACACGCCCTATGTGCTGATGGGCTATTACAACCCGATCTATCGCTACGGCGCCGAAGCCTTTGCGCGCGACGCGGTCGCGGCGGGGGTCGACGGCGCGATCATCGTCGATCTTCCACCGGAGGAGGACGAGGAACTCGCCCTGCCGGCGCGCCGGACCGGGCTCGACATTGTCCGCCTCGCCACTCCGACCAGCGACGAAGCCCGGCTCCCGGCGATCGTCGCCAATGCCAGCGGCTTTCTCTATTACGTCGCGATCACCGGCATCACCGGCACCCGCTCGGCCGATGCCGCGAGCGTGCGGGCCGCCGTCGCGCGGCTGCGCCGCTTCACGCAATTGCCGGTGGCCGTGGGCTTCGGCATCAAGACCCCGGCGCAGGCCGCCGAGG